>NZ_JABUMQ010000249.1:0-17274 GCF_013336645.1 Myxococcus sp. CA039A
CGTTGGGGTTGGTGGGGGAGAGCGGCTGCGGGAAGAGCACCCTGGGGCGCGCGTTGCTGCGCCTGGTGACGCCCACCGCGGGCTCCATCCACTTCGACGGACAGGACCTCACGGGGCTGTCCCAGCATCGCCTCCGGCCGCTGCGGCGACGCATGCAGCTCGTCTTCCAGGACCCGTATGCCTCGCTCAACCCGCGCATGACGGTGCGGGATATCCTAGGCGAGCCGTTCGACATCCACGGTCTCGCCCGAGGGCCCGGGGAGCGTGAGCGCGAGGTCGCCGCGTTGCTGGATGCGATGGGCCTGCCGCGCGAGGCATTGGGGCGCTACCCGCACGAGTTCTCCGGAGGGCAGCGTCAGCGGCTCGGAATCGCTCGGGCCATCGCCCTGCGCCCGGACCTGGTGGTGGCCGACGAGCCCATCAGCGCGTTGGACGTCTCCATCCAGGCGCAGATCGTGAATCTGTTGGTGGACCTGCAGCGCGAGCGCGGCCTCACCTATGTGTTCATCGCGCACGACCTGAACATCGTCGAGCATGTCTCCACTCGCGTGGCGGTGATGTACCTGGGGCGCATCGTGGAACTGGCGCCCTCGGACTCGCTGTACCGGCGACCGCGCCATCCGTACACGCAGGCGCTGCTCGCGTCGGTGCCGGTGCCGGACCCTGAGCGGGCACGCACCCGGCTGCTGGTGCCCGGAGAGCCGCCCTCGCCGCTCGCGCCACCTCCGGGCTGCACGTTCCACCCGAGGTGCCCTCACGCGATGGAGCGGTGTCGACGCGAGTCGCCCCCGCTGTATCCGCTGGGCTCCGGGCATTCCGCCGCGTGTTTCCTGGCGGAAGGGGAGTCCCACCAGTCCTTGACCGCCCCGCGGTCCGGAGGTGCCGACGGTGTTCTGGCTCAGTCACCATCATCCGGATGAGTACAACCGCACGTACCGGCTCGGCGGGCTCCGCGTCTGCGCGCGGTGTCTGGGGACCTATCCGGTGCTGATGGCCACGCTGGTGGGGCTGTTCATCGCGCGCGCCCCGCTGGGTTGGCCCTGGGATGTTCCCGCCGTGCTGCTGCTCACGCTGCCGGCGCTGGTGGACTGGGCGGTGGGGCGCTTCCGCCCGGTCTCCGGTTCCAACGCGGTGCGGACGGCGACGGGCGTCCTTCTGGGGATGGCGCTCGGCCGGTCGCTGTACGTCCACGTCCAGCGACCCTTGCCGGGGGTGCTGCTGGCGCAGGCCGCACTCGTGACAGCCGTCGCGCTCCCTGTCATTCTCGCCACTTACCGGAAGCCACGTCCGGATTAGACCCTGGTGGCCCGTCGCCCGTTAAGAGGGCACGGGTTGAGGGTGGGCCGGAGTGAACGTGGCTCCACGAGCGATGGGGGAGTGTTGGGACCGGAGACCTCAGACGAGCGATTGATGCTCGCCTTCCAGGCGGGGGACGCTCGCGCGTTCGAGGCGTTGGTGCGAAGGCACCGGACACCGGTGTTCAACTTCATCCTTCGCTTCGTCGGGCAACGGGCACGGGCGGAGGACGTGCTGCAGGAGACATGGCTGAAGGTGGTACGCAGCGCCGGCGAATATCAGGCGAAGGCCCGGTTCACGACCTGGGTCTACACCATCGCGAGGAACCTCTGTGTGGACAGCGCGCGCAAAGAGAGCTACCGCCAGGCCGCGTCCCTGGAGTCTCCGGTGAGTGGCGTGGACGGCGAGGAAGGCCGCGCGCTGGCGGATGCGCTGCCGGACTCCGGCGCCAGTCCGGAGCGGGGCGCGTACAACGCCCGGCTGCGTCCGCTGCTGGAGCGCGCCCTGGCCTCCCTGCCAGAAGAACAGCGTGAGGTGTTCATCCTCCGCGAGTACAGCGGCATCCCGTTCAAGGAAATCGCCGACGTGACGGGCGTCTCGGAGAACACGGTGAAGAGCCGGATGCGCTACGCGCTCGACGGCTTGCGTCGCCGACTGGCGGAGCTGGGCGTGGATGGCGATCTCGCCGAGGACGGAAGGACGGTGGTGGGATGAAGCCGCAGAACCTCCATGCGCACGAGGACCGGCTCCTCGACTTCGCCTATGGCGAGCTGCCCGCCCCGGATGCCCAGGTGGTGGAGTCGCACCTTCAGGGATGCGCCCGCTGCACCCAGGCCCTGGACGACATTCGTGGCGTGCGAGTCACCATGGGCCATCTCTCCGAGGAGAGCGCGCCCGACGCGGGGCTGGAGTCGCTGCTGGCGTATGCGCAGCAGTCCGCGCGCAGGGCCAGCGCGGGGCCCGCGCCCAAGCCGTCGCGCTGGCGCCGCTGGCTGCTTCCCGTTGTCGGGCTCGCCTCGGTGAGCACGCTGGGAATCCTCACGTTCTCCGCGCAGTCCCCGGAGCTGACCCAGGCCAATCTCGCGGCAGCCGAAGTGATGCCGAGCAAGAAGGCCGCACCCGTACCGTCCGCTTCGGCACGAAGCGCCGAGCCCTCCGCCGCGCCGGCTCCGGCCGCCGCCGCGGAGGCTCCGCCACCTCCTCCGGAGATGCGTGACGATGATGCCGCGTATGCCCCCAAGGACGCGGCGAAGACGCGAAGCGCGGAGGTTCAGCGCGCGGAAGGCTGGGCGCTGGCGGGGAGCGGAGGCGACGTGGGGGGCCGAGGCCGTGCCGATGAGCTGAAGGCGAAGGTCAAGGGCGCGGAGTCGTTCGGGGGCAAGCAGAGCCGCTCGAAGACCGCCCCCGCCGAGAAGTCCCAGCGAGAGGTGTCGAACCTCGATGAGGAGGCCCTGGCGGAAGCCGCTCCGGCTCAGGCCGTTGCATCCAGCAGCCCTCCCAGGGATGGGCTGCGGCTGGGGGGCCCGTACGCGAAAAAGGAGGCGAACAAGCCCAGTGCGGATGACCTGGCCAAGGACGGCGCATGGGACGAAGGCCCGGGGGCGCCCGCCCTGGAGGCCGTCACCGAGCCCCTGGCGCAGGGCACCGTGGTCAGCGCCCCCGCGCCATCCTCCGCCAACGAGAGCCGTGGAGGCGTGGCCCAGCAGCCGTCCGATGCGCGAGAGCAGTTGGAGCTGGAGCGCGCTTCAGCCTCCCGGGCGAAGTCCCCGATGAAGGCGACGAGGAAGGCGGATGCCGTCCCCGAAGCCCCGATGCCGCGCCCCGCTCCGGTCACCCCCGCGGCGGTGGGGCGCTCCGAGGCCGAGGATAAGACGTCGGGTTCCTCCGTGGCGGAACTCTCCCGCCAGGCCCAGTCCGCGAACCGGGCAGGGGACAGGAGCCAGGAGGCGAGGCTGTTGAGACTCGCCCTGGCCGCCGGGGCATCTGGAACCGAGCGTGCGGGACTGCTCAACCGGCTGTGTGACGCGGAGCTGGCCCTGGGGCGTCGACGCGAGGGGCTGGCGGCGTGTAATCAGGTTTTGACGGAAGCTCCTGGTTCCAGCGCGGCCCAGGCGGCGCGTCGCCGATTGAGCCATGAGGCTGAATCGGTTGAAACACCGACGAGTGACGCCCAGCCGGCGCCGTAACCGCCCGCGATTTTTCAATAAATGGGAGAGCGGGACGGTTGAAGCTGGCCATTTGACCGATGCGTCTCAGGGGCGCTGATCGAGATAATGGCACCATGGGAATGGAACAGGACTCGCGGCCGCGGGGGGCGGCTGGCCGGCAATCCGGGCAGGCCATGGTCGAAGCGGCGATGATCATGCCGCTCGCTGTGTTCATGACGCTGGGAATCATCCAGCTCACGTTGATTCAGCACGCCAAGCTGATGACCGAGTACGCCGCGTATCAAGCGGCGCGTGCCGGCATCGTGTGGAACGGCAACAACGAGCGCATGCATGACGCGGCCATCGTCGCGTTGCTGCCCACGTTGGGCCGGACCGATGACATCGGCAACCTGGCGAAGACCTTCGCCATCCATCAGATCTACGACTCCGCGATGCGCACGCTGAACTTCGGCGGCGGCGTGGTGCCTCGGACGGTGAACGGCTCGAACCTGTTCGGCCTCATCCGGGTGGACACCATCAACCCGGCGTACTTCACGCCCATCAACACCATCTGGAAGCTGCGCACCGGCTTCAACTGGCAGGAGCTCGACTTCGACGGCTCGGACAGCTTCCCGGAGGTGCCGTCGCTGGAGAACAACATCCGCAAGTTCTTCAACCTGCCGGAGCCGGATGACTCCGAGCTCGTGTACCGCAAGGCGACGCGGCTCACCATCCGCCTGCGCTACTTCTACGAGATGAAGATCCCGTTCGCGAACTGGATCATCTTCACCGCATGGTACGCGTCCAACGCGCAGGTGGCGCTGCGAGGAGCCATTGACCGGGCCACCCTCGTTCCCAAGTCCAACATGATGTCGGATGGCGGCAACCTCACGCCGCTGGCCGCGATGGCCAAGGGGATTGACCATGAGCAGGGCTACAACTCCCTGTACCCCGCCGAGATGTGGGTGCTCTGGGGGCTGGCCACCGGCAGCATCCCGCTCGTCTCCAGCCTCGTGGGCAAGCGCTACTTCATGCCCCTGTCGGCGACGTACACCATGCGCATGCAGTCCAACTTCCACCGCAAGTGGATCATGCACCTCAACCCCGACTGGGGCATGTAAGAGGACTCACGCACCATGTTCACTCGAATCCTCCGAAAGAGCTTCCAGCGCCAGGAGGGCCAGGCCCTCGTCCTGGCCGCATTGATGGTGTTGGTGATGTCCATCGCGGTGCTGACCACCGTGAACATCGGCCACACCGTGCATGAGCGCGTGCGCCTGCAGAACACCGCCGACGCCGCCGCCTACTCCATGGCCGCCATGGAGGCGCGCGCGTTCAACTTCTACGCGTACGCCAACCGCACGCAGGTCTCACAATACGTGTCGGCGATGATGTGGCACTCGCTCATCTCGCTCATCTACTCGGCCGAGGCGTTCTTCACGGACCTCTTCGGGTTCATGAAGACGCTCAACCCATGTGCCGGCAAGCGGAAGAAACTTTGGATCGTCCTCTGTCCCATCCTCGAGGTGGTCCCGTACGTGGGGCAGGTCATCAAGGCGATCAACAAGATCATCACGGCGTACAAGAACATCTTCCTCAAGCCGTTCCAGCAAGTCCTGAAGGCGGCCAACCCCGATAGATGGTTGGGGAAGTACATGATTCCGGCGCATCGGGTGCTCAACGGGGCCATGTATTTCATGTCCCAGGCGGTGATGATGTCCGCCTCCACGCACGTGGTGCAGACCGCGCAGGGCGTGCTGGACTCGAACGACAAGAACCTCAACTCGATGGCCAGCCAGCTGGCGACGGGCTTCTACAGTGAGTGCCTCTTCAGTCAGGCGCACAACGAGCACTCCGGCGGCAAGCCGCTGAACCCGGGCACGTGGAAGAACCCCTTCGGCGCGCTGGACGTGACGAAGTACGCGCGCAATGACGAAATCGCCCGCGCCAAGCGGTCCATGGGCGGCATCACCAATGCGACCCGTTACTCGTGTGACCGCGAGGGCGGCTCCTGCCCCGAGCGCTTCATCACTTCGCGCCGGATCGGCGACGTCCTGCCGCTGCCGAATGCGCTCGGCTTCCTGCGCGACATGTTGAACAACGGTGTGAATGCTCCGGGCATCATGGAGTTCCAGAAGATGGGGCAGACGCGCATGTTGTCCGCGACGTTCCCCACCGCGCGGAACACCATCAACTCGCGCAACTACATCCGGGATTGGAACGACAACCTGAACCCCTGGGGCATGACGGCGCAGGGCGACAACATGGGCGCCGACGACCTGTACTGGCTGAAGCTGGGGCCCGCGGAGGTCGACGTGGGCGTGGGCAAGGCGGACAACCCCCTGTCGTGCAACAACTCGGACCCGTATACGCGCTGCTTTGGCGACAACCGGAAGGGGAAGGGCGACAACTCGCGCACCAAGCTCCCCTTCAAGGAAATGACGAAGCCCAGCGTCTGGGCGCTGAACGACAAGGACACCGGCAGCGTCAAGGGCGGCGTCCACTGGCGCGTACACTACCCGCGGAACACGGAGCAGTGGCGCAACCACACGCCACCGAGAGGCGTCGAGCGGGACGTGGGCATCCACACCGAGAAGGTCTGCGTCCTCAAGCTGGTGGTCTGCTGGTTCAATGTGGACGTCTACACCGCGAACGTGCGTCCGGCCCAGGACGGCAATCACCCCTGGGGTGGCGTCACGCCGTTCATGCACTTCGAGCCCGGTCAGTACGCTGGAAAAACCTGCAATCCGATGGCGAAGTCAGACAAGGGCGAGCTGGCCAAGCGCACGATGGACTTCAACCAGCCCTCCGCGTGGGTGGCGCTGAACAAGTCGCCAGAAGACGTCGTGAACAAGGCCAACACGGATGGCACGGGTACGAACGCTCCCGCGCTGTTGAACGACGAGGGCAAGGTGAAGTTCACCTTCACGCCGGACTCAGAGGGCCTGGAGATGCTGAACAACCGCAAGAAGTTCCTCAGCCTCACCGAGGGCCTCAACGTCATCTCCCGTGGCCAGAGCTACTACCACCGGCCGGGCAACTGGACCGAGCAGCCCAACTTCTTCAACCCGTACTGGCGCCCGCGCCTGGCGTCCGTGTACCAGGGCCGCAATCAGCTCCCGGTGGTCGGGTCCATGCTGGACGCGCTGCCTGGCGCGCTCCAGGGCTTTGCCCCGAAGGTCATGACGCACTGAGGACCGCGATGAAAACTCTCATGTCTCGAAAGAGTTTCCGACGCGGAGCCGCCACGGTGGAGTTCGCTCTCTCCGTGCCGCTCCTCGTCATGATCCTGATGTTCAGCATGTACCTGACGGAGTTGGTCCGGGCGAAGCTGAAGCTCCAGGAGATGGCCCACTACGCCGTCTGGGAGATGACCAGCTACACGCTCTCCGACTTCGCCAAGGCCGACCACGATGCCGCGTTCGAGGATGCGCGGCAGGAGGCGCACAAGGAGCTCATCGAGCGCTTCAAGGACATGGACTCGGTGGAGCCCAACGGGCCCGCGGGATCGTTCATCGCGCGCTACAGCTCGGTGCAGGGAACCATCACCAACAAGGAGATTCCCTTCCTCGAGTCCGGGATGCTGGGCAATCCCGGCAGCACGGGCGAGGGCGGCAGCCTGGGCAGCGGGGTGATCAACATGCTCAACCGCGGCGCTGGCGCGGTGCTGAACGGCTGGGGCTTCAACAACAAGGGATGGGTGGAGTCCGAAGTCACGATGAACTTCGACAACGTCATCATCCCCCGCAGCTACCTCGACGAGAACTCCGGTCCTGGAGGCTTCTTCAAGTCGGACACCACCGGAGGCCATGACCTGTCGAGTCTCCCCATGCGCTCGAAGTTCTCGATGTACGCCAACGGCTGGCACATGCCGGACGGCGGCGACGCCATCGTCCGGGACCGGCGGGCAGGCAACCACCGAGGGGGAAGCGACCCTCACGGCATGCATGCCCAGGTGGAGCGGATGGTGTTCCTCGGCCTGACGAAGGCCCTGGATGGAGCCGTCGGCGGCGTGCTCGACTTCCTGGGGAGCATCCTGCCGAACTTCTTCGGCACCTATGTCGTCGCGCGAAACTACGGTATCGATCCCCAGCAGAAGGGGGACTGCAACGGTCTGACAGGCTATGACGGCCCGGCCAGCAGCGGCCTGCATGCGATGCGGGGCCTGCTCGACCACGACCGCCCGGACTGTTTCGACACGGCTCCGTTCCGCGACGAGATGACCTACGGCGACAGCAACTACATCAAGCTGTTCCTGGCGCGTGGCCCGCACTTCATGGGGTGCAAGAAGGCCATGGCCGACGACCCGTCGGATCCGGACGCCACCCAAGAGGCGACGAACAAGGATGAGCAGGACAACAAGATTCGCTGTGAGCAATAAGGTGGCCCGCCGGCTCCTGCTCGGTTTCGCGCTCCTGGCCGTGTGGCCCGCGCTCGCCGAGCAGGAGGTGCCCGTGTATCCGGGCACCATCCACACGCGCATCGGCAACGACCTCATCATCGGAGGCGAGTACTACCGGCTCGCCTACTTCACGACGACCGACCCCATGAAGAAGGTGGTCGCGTACTTCGCGCAGAAGTGGCGCGACGAGGGCTACCCCACCGTGGTGGAGGGAGACCTGGAGGAAGAGGCCGTGGTCTCCGCCCTCTTCACCCGCGAGGGCCTGCAGCGAGGTGTGGTGTTGCGCACGCACCTGGGCAAGACGGTGGGCTTCACGGCGCTGAGGGACATGTGGACCCGTCCGCCGAAGTCTCCTCCGTCCGGCCTGCTGAAGTTGGAGGGCACGCTCTACAGCCAGGACCTGGCGACGCGGGACGACCCGGGTGGTTCGCAGAACCGCACTTCATTGGTTGCGGGGGACCTGTCGGACGTGCAGCAGCGGGTGGGCACGGAGCTGACGCGCCAGGGCTTCGAGCCGGTGCGCAGCACGGTGACGAAGCTGGGGGGCGGCACGCAACTGACGATGGAGCACGCGCGCAAGGGCGAGCAGGTGATGACGACCATCTCCCAGGTGGACGAGGGCATGTCGTCCGTCATGCAGACGTGGGTGGGCACGGACCGTCCGGACGGGGTGCCCAACGACGAGGCGGTGCGCAAGAGCCGCGAAGCGTGGGAGCGGGAGCAGAAGGCGAAGCCGGCGAAGGGAGCGGGGAAATGAGGGCGTCGTGGGCGGTCATCGCGGTGATGCTCATGGCCGCGCCCGCGCGCGCGGAGGAGAACCCCGCGGCGCGTGAGGTCATGTCCCATATGGCCCGGGGCGCTCGCAGCGCGCGCGTGGGCGACTGGGTGACGTACCGCTTCGACGGCGGCGCGGGCGGGATGCGCATCTACTACTGGCGCATGGCGGTGGTGGGGGAGGAGAAGGACAAGGAGGGCCGGGACGCGGTGTGGGTGGAGATGGAGGCGGGCATGCATCCGTCCATGAAGTCGCCGCTCATGCAGATGCGCATGCTGGTTGCTCGCGAGGGCGAGCAGATTCGCTATGACGCCATCTCCCGGCTCTTCGTCGGTGGGCCCACGGACCGTCCCCAGGAGTACTCGCAAGAGGCGCTGGACCACGTCCTGAAGACGATGGACCAGGAGGAGAAGGACAACAAGGTGCCAGACCCCGAGGACGCAAAGGTCGTCCTGCCGGCGGGGGTCAAGCCCGTGTTGCGCACCGGCAAGGAGACGCGGGTGATGACGCTCGCGGGGACCGTGACAGTTGTTCCGGTGGAGCTGGTGATGAAGAAGACCGTCGTCAAGCGGATGTGGATCAGCCGCGAGATTCCGTTGATGCAGTTGGCGAAGATGGAGATTCCGGGCATCGCCCATTCGATGGAGGTGGCGGAGTACGGTATCGACGCCAAGCCGCGGATGGTGCTACCGCCCCCCTCCGCGCCCAAGGTCCGCCTGGAGTACGCTGACCGCATCTTCCCGGACCTGCCAGGGATGGACGCCCCCAAGGAACCCGCCGATTCGGAGAACGCCCCATGAGCTTCCCCAAGACGCAGCGCCTGCGCGCCTCCCGACGTGGGCAGGCGATGGTCGAATACTCCATCCTGAACTGGGTGCTGGTCGTCGCGCTCGTCATCGGCGCGTCGGTCAAGGTCCGCTGGACGGATGACGTCCAGTCGAACGTCATCGACCTGTTCATGCGCTCGTACCAGATCTACTACGACTCCTTTTATTTCGTCCTGAACCTGCCGTTCCCGTGACGACCCGGAGCGAAGTGGGGGCGCCGTCGCCCCTGGGGTTGCGGCTGCTGCACGCGGCCGTGTTCCTCGCCATGGCGGGGGGCGTCGTGTACGTCGCGGTCCCCGAGTGGCGGCACATCGCCCAGGTGCTGGGCCAGTCGTTCCATTCGGGCCCGCTGCCGCGCTGGACGCTGCTCGCGGGTTCCGTGTTGGCGGTGGTGAGCGGACTGCGCCTCGTCTGGGGGCTGGTGCGGGGGACGTCCGCGCCGCTCTGGGCCTCGGCCGTCGCGTTGCTGTCCGTGGTCGGCGCGGTCGGGGCGGGGGATGGACGCTCGCTCAAGGAGACGCGCTCGGAAGAGGCGACGAACCTGTCCCTCCTGCGGGTGGCTCGGCGGGTCCATCTGTCGATGGTGCAGGAACTCCAGGCCCACGGCGAGACGCCCACCGATGAGGAATCCTGGCGCAAGGCGCTCGTGGTGGCCGGTCCCAACAACGAGCAACTGCGCACGCGCGAGTTCCGCGCCGTGCCCGTCCAGATTGTGTGGCTCGAGTCGGAGGAGTCGCGTCCCTCGCCACTCATTCCCAACACGCTGTGGGTGCACGTGACGCCGGACGGAATCGGCTTCAGCATCCGCCCGGTGGGGCTCCGAGCGGGTGAGCCCGCGCTGCTTCAAGACGACCGCGCGCGGGAATTGGTGCTGCGCGGCCTCTACAACCCGGACCTGCCTCCGATGCGGGAGCCCGCCGCGTCGCCCATCGAGCAGCTGTCTCCTTCGCCAACTCCCTGACACGTCGGGTGCACGCCGGTGTTGCCGACGACCCGGGACTCAGCCAGTCTCGGTCCACCTCATGACGCGGTGGCCCAGGGCCGGAGGGGTCGCTTTCGCATCAACGACGAGGACAAGGAGCGCGCAATGGCGCATGCGGCCTGGAAGTGGGTGGTCGTCGCGGCGGCGGTAGGGGCAGGGGTGCTGGCTTGCAGTGACGACGATGACGGCGGCGGAGGCGGGACGGACGGCGGCCCCATCACCTTCGATGCGGGGGTGAACAAGCAGCGGCCCGGCTTCGGTGAGGACCCGGGGTCTCCCGTGGGCACCACCTTCGCATTCCCTCCGGGCGTGGAGATCGCCGGAGAGCTGTACGGCGCGAATGACTCCACCAAGGACTGTGGCAACGGCGTGGCGCCGGTGGGCACGGGTCCCGCGGTGCTGGTCTGCGTGCCGCTGCGAAACAACACCGGCGCCCCCGTGCTGATGACCTTCGAGCCGGGCCTCGTCATGATGAACACGGCGCCCAGCCGAATCCAGAACGGCATGTTGATGGACCGCGTGCTCATCAACCTCCCTCCCACGGGCATCGGGCCGGGCGGCATCGACGCGGGCACGGACGGTGGCACCGAGGAAGAGGTCTACGTGGTGCCCTTCCACCTCTACTGCCTCAACCAGGAGCGGGCCCCCTCCGAGCAGGATGGCACCTTCGCGTTCGGCCCCGTCTCCACGGACCCGGACATCCAGGAGCTGCTGCGGCTGCTGAGAGGGAAGACCATCGACAACGAGGACGAAGCCAACGTCGTCCAGGACGCCATTTACAGCATCACCGAATACAACGGGTTGACCGACGAGGACCGCAAGGCGCTCGCGGGCCTCTGACGCAACCGCTGAATTCGACAGGGATGGCGCGGGATTCGGTGCTGTCGCGGGAGGTGGTTTTGACACCTGCTGTATCGCACGGCTAACATCCCGCGCCATCGGCGCCAAGGTGCGCCTTTCTAGATTTCTACACCCTCGAACGCCTTCGCCGCCGAACGGCGCCCCCCCGTTTTGGAGGTTCCTGAATCATGCTGAAGGGCAAGACCCCGCTCGTCGTCGCGCTCGTACTCGGCCTTCTGGCCGGCGTCATCGCGTACTCCGCCATCAAGAAGAAGGAAGCGGACGTGCGCCGCGGCTGGAACCTGGTACCCGTGGTGGTTGCGGCCCAGGACGTCCCCGAAGGCACCGTCATCTCCTTCGAGATGATCTCTCAACGTTCGGTGCCGGAGCAGTTCGTCACCTCGTCGGTGGTTCGTCCGGACTCGGCCTCCTACGTCGTGAACCAGAAGGTCCTCGTGGCGCTGCAGGCGGGTGACCCGCTGCTGTGGAGCCAGTTCGAGACGACCAAGGCCGCCGAGCGCCTGTCCTCGAAGGTGCAGAAGAAGATGCGCGCGATGACCATCGAGGCGAAGAACACCACCGCCGTCGGCGGCTGGATTCGCCCCAACGACCACGTGGACATCATCGGCACGTTCCGCGACCCGCAGACCGACGAGAACGTCGGCGTGACGCTGCTGCAGAACATCATCGTGGTGGCGACCGGAAAGATCACCGGTACCACCAACGTCAACCTCATCCCGGAAGGCCAGCGCGACTACAACAACGTGTCGCTGATGGTGCTGCCGGAAGAGGCGGAAATCCTCGTGCTGGCCGCGGAACTGGGCGCTCTGACGCTCAGCTTGCGCAACGAGGACGACGTGGACCTCATCGAGGAGCGCGGCCGCGCCACCATCAGCACCCTGCTGTCCGGTGAGCGTACCCGCGTGCTGGAAGCCAAGCGCCGGGAGATCATCCAGATCATCAAGGGCGGCAGCGAGAAAGCCGCCGCCGCTGGCGCCCAGTAGTCGGCGCCACGCCGCCCTCACCCCCAGGGAAGCGCGCCCATGCTTGCCGGAATCGTCCTCCTCCTCGTCACAGGCTCTGTCTTCTTCTTCAGCCTGGTGATCTTCAGCGTCCTCTCGAAGGCGTACGAGCAGTACCAGGAGCGCTATGTCGCCAAGTCGATGAACGACTTGAGCGACATGTTCCTCTTCATCGATGCGCGCCAGATGTTGGTGCTCAACATCGCGTGCATGTGCTTGCTGGGCATCCTGACCTACATCATCTTCAACCCCATCCTGGCCGTCGTGGCCACGGTGTTCGGCTTCTTCCTGCCGATGCTGATGGTCAAGCACTACCGCAAGCGGCGCATCAAGAAGTTCAACGTCCAGCTGGTGGACGCGCTGCAGGCGATGGCCAACGCGTTCAAGGCAGGTCTCACCTTCCCGCAGGCCATCGAACACGTGGCGCGCGAGGCGATGGCGCCGCTGTCGCAGGAGTTCGGCCTGTTCGTGAAGGAAGTGAAGCTGGGTGTGCCGTTGGAGGAGGCGCTCATCAACATGGGCCGCCGCGTGGGCAGCGACGACCTGGAGCTGGTCGTGGTGTCCACCAACATCGCGCGTCAGCTGGGCGGCAACATGGCGGAGATGTTCGAGACCATCTCCACCGTGATTCGCGAGCGCTTCCGCCTGGAAGGCAAGATCGACGCCCTCACCTCGCAGGGCAAGCTGCAGGGGTGGATCGTGGCGGCCATGCCCGGCGTGCTGGGCATGGTGCTCAACTACATGCGGCCGGACTTGATGGAGCCCATGATGAACCACTTCTTCGGGTGGATCCTCGTGGTGATCATCGCGATCATGGAAGTGCTCGGCATCCTCATCATCCGCCGCATCGTCAACATCGATATCTGAGGGGTGCTCCGTGGACATCCTGACGCAAGTGTTGGTCGGCAGCTCCGCGCTGCTCTTCGCGGGAGCCATCGGCTTCCTCGGAATCGGCCTGTACCAGGTGCTCTTCGAGCGCTTCCTGTCGGAAGTGCGCGACGAGTCCCAGGGCGGCATGAAGGGCTTCGGCTCGGTGGCCATCCGCCGCCTGGGTGCCATGAACCGCCGCTTCATCTGGCCGAGCTACGAGGCGAAGTCGCGCCGCAACCTCATCAAGGCCGGTGAGCCCCAGGGCTACAAGCCCGAGGACATGATGGCGCTGCAGGAGGTGAGCGCCGTGGTGGGCCTGCTGATGGGCCTGTTCATCCTGAACGGCACCGGGCAGAACCTGGTCTGGTCCCTCCTGTTCCTGCTCTTCGGGATGTACTACCCGATGCTCTGGCTGAACGACCAGGTGAAGAAGCGCCACCTGCTCATCAGCCGCGCGCTGCCGTACAACCTGGACCTCCTGACGCTGTCGGTGGAGGCGGGTCTGGACTTCACCGCCGCGCTGGCCAAGGTGGTGGAGAAGGGCAAGGCGGGTCCGCTTCGCGAGGAGCTGCAGCTGGTGCTCAAGCAGCTCAAGATGGGCAAGACGCGCGAAGAAGGCCTCAAGAGCATGATTGTGCGCGTGGACCTGCCGTCGCTGACGACGTTCGTCACGGCGCTCATCCAGGCGGACAAGATGGGAACGAGCCTGGGCAAGGTGCTGCGCATCCAGTCCACGCAGATGCGCATCGACCGCACGCAGCGCGCGGAGAAGCTGGCTGGCGAGGCCCCGGTGAAGATGCTCTTCCCGCTCATCGCCTGCATCTTCCCGACGGTGTTCATGGTGCTCTTCGGGCCCATCGTGTTCCAGTTCTTCTTCGGTGAGCTCGCGGGGGGATAGTCCTCTGCCGATTCTCCTCTCCATCACCAAGGGGCTCCAGCAGGGAAGGGAGCTCGTCTTCGAGCAGGCCGAGGTGAACATCGGTCGCACGCCGGAGAACGACCTGGTGCTGCACGACCATGGCGTCTCCCGGCTGCACGCCCGCATCGTCATGCGCGGCGGGCAGTACTTCACGCAGGACATGGGCAGCTCCAACGGCACGGCGCTCAACGGCAGCCGGCTGCTGGGCGAGCAGCTCCTGCGTGACGGAGACCGCATCGGCGTGGGCCCGGTGGAGTTCACCTTCCTTTGGGTGCCTCCGGACGGGGACGAGGACGCCACGCGTCCCATCCGCCGCAACGCGCCCGCGCCACCGCCTCCCGGTGGCCTGGATCAGCAGTACCTCCCCACCGGCGAGGTTCCCCTCATCGCGCCCGTCGCCCCGCGCCAGGCCCCGGTGCTGGTCGAGGACGCGCCAGCGGTGTCTCCGCCCAGCGGCAAGCGGCCCCTCGTCGCGCCCGTGGCGCCACGCCCGCCGCCACCGGTGCTGGCGGATGAGTTCCCAGCGCTGCCACCGCCCAGCGGCAAGCGCCCCCTCGTCGCACCCGTGGCGCCCCCCAGCCTTCCGTTCATGGAGGCCCTGGCGGAGGAGCGCACCGAGGTGGCCTTCACCGGCGAGCGCCCCGTGGTGGTTCCGACCCTCCTTCCGCTCATGGACTCGCAGCCGGAGGAGCGCACCGAGGTGGCCCTGCCCCTCCGGGTGCCACCCATCGCCACCGCCATGCCTCCGGGGCTCATCGAGCTTCCGACCGAGGAGCGAGAAGAGCGCACGGAGCTGGCGCTACCCACGCTCCCCGACCTGGGCCTCCTGGACGAGCCGACCCTGGATGATGCCACCCGGCCGATTCGGACCCGCGCTCCAGGAGCCCCGGCCTTCGCCCTCTCGGCCCTGGCCGTCGCGCCAGCCCCCGGGACGTCGCCGCTCGCCGCGGAGTCCACGACGAAGGTCTCGCCCGCACCCGCTCCCACGGGGCCGAGCGCCGCGGACCGGGCCCGTCAGCGGCGGGAACTCGCGAGCTCTCGCGGCGGACGGCTCCTGCTCTGGTGGCGAGGGCTGCCGCTGGCCCGCAAGCTCCTGACGAGCACGGTGACGCTCTTCGTGCTGGGGCTGGCGGGCAGTGCGCTGGCCTTCGTCTTCCTGCCGGGCGGCCTGGCGGCGGGTGGACCCGGTTCGGAGCCCCTGAGCCTGGGCGTCGAGAACGTCCCCGACTCGTTCGGCCTGGGCGAGGGCGTGCGCTGGGAGCGCACAGACCAGAAGTCCTTCGACTTCCAGTTCGTCGCGCCCACCCGCGCCGTGGCCCTGCTGCACTACCAGGCCAGCGGAATCTCCAAGGAGGAGGTGTCCCTGGCGCTCAACGGGGTGAACCTCGGCTGGGTCCCTCCGGATACCACCACCACCGCCGAGCGCGAGCTGGAGCACATCCTCCCCGCCAATACGCTCAAGCGCGGGGCGCTCAACAGCTTCGTCTTCGACAACGTTCGCAACCCTCCCGGAAATGAGACGTGGCGGGTCTGGAACCTGCGGCTGGAGGTCATCCCCGTGCCGGAGCTTCCCCCCGAGCAGCTGCTCTCACAGGCGCGGGAGTATGCCTCCACGGGCCGGCGGTTCTTCGACACCAAGGGCGTGGGCGCGGAGAACCTCTTCCGGGCCTGGCAGCAGTTCCGCTTCGCCTGGCTCACCCTGGAGGCCCTGGACACCAAGCCGGACCTCTACCAGGACGTCCGCTACCAGCTGTCCCAGGTCTCCGCCGAGCTGGACCACCAATGCGCTCAGCTCATGCTGGAATTCCAACGGAGTGTGCAGTTCCGGAGCGCGAGGAAGGCCCGGGCGGCGCTGCAAGAAGTGAGCAGACGCTTCCCTACCACCGAGCATCGCTGCCACAATCTTGCCCAGGAAAAGGCGTTCGAGCACGAGCTCTGAGCTGGTGCTCTTTTTTCAGGAAGTCGGTGATTCGCCATGTCGAACGGTTCCCCTCCTGCTCGTCGCAGGCCTCCTTCCGGGACGCCCTCGGGCGGGACAGGAGCTCGCCCCGCTGCTCGCAGGACGTCTCCTGTTTCCGCTGCCCGCGCCCCCGGGGCGGCCACCCCTCGACTCATCTGCGTCGCGGGGCCCAAGTCAGGTGAGGAGTTCTCGCTGGAGGATGGCGAGTACGTCATCGGTCGCGCCGCGGACAACCCCATCTGCATCCCCGACACCTCCGTGTCGCGCAAGCACGTCATGGTGCGCAAGGCGGGTGCGGGCTGGATGGTGAGCGACCTGGGCTCCGGCAACGGGACGCTCGTCAATGGCGAGGCCATTGGCGAGGAGACGCCCCTGGCCAACGGCGATGTCATCACCCTGGGCGACACGGAGCTGCGCTTCGAGGACGTGGTCAACTCCACGATGATGGTCGCAACCCCGTCGCGGGGGCGGACGTCGAGTGCCTCCTCCGCCGCTTCCGGGAGCCGGGGCTCATCGCCGGCCCGGCCGCCTCCGCGCGTGGAGGGCGGCCGCGTGCGCAGCGCGCGCTCTTCGGCGATGGCGCCGCCCGACCCCGAGGTCCAGCGCAAGAAGATGCGCCTGAAGCTGCTCGCTGGCGGCGTGGTGGTGGTGCTCTTCGCCGGCCTGGGCATCGCGCGCATGCGCGTGGTGAAGGAGCAGGAGGCGATTCTCGTCCGCAAGGGCGAGCAGGACGCCGTCCGCAAGGAGCTGAGCACCATCTTCCAGGACGCGAAGAACCTGGTGCGCGAAGGCAAGTGGGTGGAGGCCAAGGCGAAGCTGGAGGAGCTGGCCGCCTCCGCTCCCGACTACCCTGGCGTGAAGGACTATCTCCAGCACGCCGAGCGCGAGATTCCCGTCCAGGAGCGCCTCACGGAGGCGCGCACCGCACTCGCCAGGAACGAGCTGGGCAAGGCCTCCGCGGCGCTGGGCAAGGCCGGTGAGAGCCAGTTCCTCTACGAGCAGGTCAGCGCGGCGAAGCGGGAGCTGTCGGAGTTGGCCGACAAGCGCACGCGCGAGGCGAGGGCCGCGCTGGATGGCAACCAGTTGGACTCCTCCAAGGCCATCACCGACGATGTCCTCAAGGCCTTCCCGGAGCACCGCGACGCCAAGATCATCAACGAGCAGGCGGCGCAGGCCATCACCGTTCGCGACACGCCCCGGGTGATTCCCACCGGCCCCGCCCCCAAGCCCTGGG
>NZ_JABUMQ010000024.1:0-57626 GCF_013336645.1 Myxococcus sp. CA039A
GAGCAGAGCTGCGCATGGGGTTCTCCAAGGACGGGCCGAGGCCTGACTGACCCGGGTTCTCCCGTAGACCCCGCACCCGCCCCGATTGCGCAACATGGGTTGTTGTCGCGTGTCGCGTGGCACTCATGGATGAGTCTGGCGAGCGGTGTTCAACGCGCATCCATTCTCGCGGCAAAATTGCGCGCCGCCGTGCGTGGGGAGTGGGTGGTGGATGTGTGGCTTGCGGTGATGCGGGAGGGGCATGTTAGCGGTGGGCCCTTCACGGGGTCCGCCGTCGCGCGGTCCCACACCCCGAGGTCCACATCATGAAGACACTGCTGTCGAAGACGGTGCGGCTGGCGGCGCTGGGCGGACTGGCGTTGGTCGGCGCTCCGGCCGTGGCGCAGACCGTGCCGTTCTCTCCATTCGTTCCCTTCGAGCTGCGGGTGAACTTCCAGCCCGCCAACGTGGCGGTGCCCGCGGGCTTCGTCGCGGACTCGGGGCAGGTGTTCGGGAGTCGGGGCAATGGCCACACGTACGGGTGGAGCGCGGACAACACGGCCAACACGCGAGATCGCGATGACGCGAACACGCCGTCCCAGGCCTACGACACCGTCATCCGCACGCAGAACGGCGGCAACTTCACGTGGGAGCTGGCGGTCCCCAACGGCTACTACCAGGTCCGACTGGTGGCGGGGGACCCGAGCTTCTTCGACAGCGACTACATCTTCAGCGTCGAATACTACGGCCACGTGCTGAAGGGCACGCCCACCACGGACAGCCGCTTCGTGGAGGCGGTGACGACGGTCGACGTGAATGACGGCCGACTGACTATTCGCAATGACAGCGCCGCGGTGAACAACAAGCTGGCCTTCGTGGAGGTGACGCGGAAGTTCGGAGTGGACATCAACTTCCAGCCGGCCTCGGCCTCGCCCGTGGAGATCTACGCGATGCTCACCGATTACGGCCAGGTGTACGGGGGCCGGGCGTACGGCTTCAGCTACGGGTGGAACGTGGACAACACGGCCAACATGGTGGACGCGGGCTACGACATCGACATCCTGGCGCAGCGTCACGCGCGCATGCAGCAGGGGGGCGACCGGGTCTGGGAGATCGCCGTGCCGAACGGCGTCTACGCGATTGACCTCCTGGCGGGAGACCCGAGCACCAAGAACGGCTCATACCGCATCCAGGTGGAGGACTCGGTGCTGCTGAGCGGTGTGCCGACGGGTTACGGCTTCACCAACGGCTCTGGCGTGGTCGCGGTGTCCGACGGCCGGCTCACCGTGCGCAGCGCGCCGGGAGCCGCCAACAACAAGCTCAACTTCATCCGCATCCACCAGAAGTAGCCGCGCGCGCCCCTGCGTCAGCGCTGTTGGGGCGGAGTCGATGCGCGCCTGGAATCCATTTCCGGGCGCCGTGGCATCCCTTGAACGATGGGGTAGGGTGCGCGCCCCATGAGCAAATACTTCGCCAGGCTGAAGCCGCCCAAGGGGCTGACTGTTCCTCCGTTGCTCGCGCGTTTCGCCAAGTGGGTCGCGACGCAGAAGTATGGAAACTTCGGCTCGTTCGAACTCATGACCTCGGAGGTGCCTGGGGAGCTGAGCGACGCGTGGTGCTTCCTGTCGCTGCCAGAGGGCTCGTTGCTCGCGCTCGTCTCGACCGTGACGCCGCGGCCGGTCGTGCTGTTCGACTCGGAGTCGGACGTGCTGAAGGTCGTCGCTCCCAGCCTCGAGGCGTTCCTGCTGGCGCTCGGCGCGGGCAAGACGCGCTTGGATGACCTGGATGAGGGCGATGAGCGCGAGGCGCTGCGTGAGTGGCTCGCGAAGGAGAAGGTCAAGGCGCCGAAGCCCGCGAAGTTCAACGTGAAGGCGTACCAGCGTGACGCCGCGCCCGCTCCGGTGGAGAGCGAGGGCGTGAAGAAGCTGGCCCCCCTTCCGCGAGGGCTGGTGGCCCTGCTCGGACGGCCCGTGACTGACCCGAAGCTCTCGGCGGAGCTCAAGAAGCTGAAGCTGCCGACCAGGCCCCTGAAGGCCGGAGGCGCGCTCAGGGACAAGAAGCGTGGCATCACGGTCCACATCGGCCGCAATGGCGTGATTTCCGAAGTGCACCTCGGCGAGAAGTATGACGGCCCGCTCGCCTTCAAGCTGCCTCAGGGTGTGAACGACTTCACCGCGAAGAAGTTCCTCGGCAAGCCGACGGGCGTGCTCAAGAAGAAGGACGGCGGCAGCGTCTGGGAAAAGGTGCTCGATGCCGGACGCGGCATCTACTTCTCGCGGAGCCGAGGCCACTTCGACTGGTGGTCGGAGCACAGGTTCTTCATCAAAAAGAAGAAGTAGGCGAAAGCGAAGTCGGCACGCAGGCGCCCATTCAAGGGCGCCTCGTCGTCGAGTCGCTCGGGGTGTTGATACAAGCCGCCCGCTCTGCCTGGAACTGCGTGCGCGGAGCCCGCCTCTCGGAGCGAGGCGAGGCCTGCCCCCGGCGCCACAAGGGCCCCGGGGGCATTGAGCGCTCCCTACTGCCCGAGGACGACGCGGAAGATCTTCTCGTTGCTGTTGTCGGGGATGCTGTCCTTGTCGCCCTGGTTGGTCGTGGTCATCCAGAGGTTGCCGTCGGGCGTCGGCTCGACGGTGCGCAGCCGGCCGTAGGTGCCGACGAAGAACTGCTGCACGTTGGTCAGCTCGGTGCCGCTGATGACCTCTCGGTAGAGGCGTGAGCCGCGGGCGCAGGCCACGTAGAGGACGTCGCGGACCACCGCGATGCCAGAGCACGAGCCTTCCGCCGTGGAGTAGGTCCGCTTCGGGGCGATGTACCCGGCCGTCGCGCAGCCCGAGCCTCCCTGGGACACCGTCCCTTCGCAGTTCGGCCAGCCGTAGTTCCCACCCCGTTGGATGAGGTTCGTCTCATCCATCACCGAGTTGCCGAACTCCTGCTCCCACAGGCGCCCCTGGGAGTCGAAGGCCAGCCCCTGCGGGTTGCGGTGGCCGTAGCTCCACACGAAGTTGCCAAAGGGGTTGTCGGACGGGAGCGTGCCGTCGGCATTGAGCCGCAGCACCTTGCCAGCCAGGTTGTTGAGGTCCTGTGCATAGGCACCGTTCTGGGCATCCCCCGTCGACGCGTAGAGCTTCCCGTCCGGGCCAAAGCGCAGGCGCCCGCCGTTGTGGAACTTGTTGCGGCCGATACCCGAGAGCAGCACCTGGAGCGAGGAGGTGTTGAGGGCGCCGTTCTCATACTTGAGGCGCACGATGCGGTTGTCGGTGGGGGAGGTGTGCATCACGTACAGCCACCTGTCGGTGGAGAAGGTGGGGGAGAGGGCCAACCCCATCAGCCCGCCCTCGCCGTCGGTGCTCTGCACATTGGGCACGACACCCACCGACGTCTTCTGGCCCGTCGCCGGGTCCAGGCGGACGATGTTCTGCGCGTCCCGGCGGCCGTAGAGCACCGAGCCATCCGGCAGGTTCACCAGTCCCCACGGGATGTCCGTGTCGGTGGCGACCTGGGAGACGGAGCAGACGTCGTTCGTGCAGGCCTGGCCGGTGGTGACCGTCGCGGTCGAACTCTGGGCGGACGCATTGGCCTGGGCGTCACGGGCGAGCACGGCGTAGGCGTAGGTCGTGCTCGGGGAGAGTCCGCTGTCGACGAAGGTCGTCCCGGGCGGCGAGCCGGACACCGTTCCAATCTTCACGCCCCCTCGGAACACGTCGTACGCGCTGACGCCCACGTTGTCGGTCGACGCCGTCCAGCTCACCGTCACACTGGTGCCCAGGGCGGTGGCGGTGACGCCTGTGGGAATGCTGGGGGCCTGGGTATCCACCTGGCATTGCGGCGGGGTGATGGTGAGCGTGGCGCTGCCCTGAGAGACGTTGCCGGCCGCATCCCGCGCATTCACATACAGGCCCCACGTCGCTCCGGGGACCACCGTGAGGCCGGTGGACACCACGGCGCCGGAGACTGCCTTCATGTGCTGACCGTCGTGGTAGACGTCATAGAAGGCGACGCCCTCGTTGTCCGTGGACGGCGACCACGTCAGCGTGGCCGAGTTGCACGTCACGTTGGACAGGGTGAGTCCCGTGGGCACGGTGGGAGGCTGGGTGTCGACAGGCAGCGACCACTGCTGGTTCGTCTGGCCGTTGCAATTCCAGACCACCACCGGGGAGCTGTTGGCGGTGGCCTGACCGGAGACATCGAGGCACAACGAGGTCGCCGTATGGACCACCGCGCCGCTGGTGTTTCGGACCCATCGCTGGTTGGCGGCCCCGGTGCAGGCGCTGATGACGGCGCGGCCCCCCGCGCTGGCGGTCGCGGGCTGGACGCACCAGGCGCCGTCGAACACGCGCAACTCGCCCTCGGGCGTGAACAGGAACCGCTGGTTCGCTTGTGCGTGGCAGTCGTAGATGTTGAGGCCTTGCCCCGACGTCTGGCTGTTCTGGGACACATCGAGGCAGCGGCCGGACTGCACGCCGATGAGCCGGGTGCCCGAGGTGACCGCGGCGCTTTGCGTTGAGAGTTCGGGGTCGTTCTCCGTCTTCACTCCACAGGCAATAGCAGTGGCGAAGAGGAGGGCGAGTACGGCGCGGTGAGCTGCGAGGGGAAGGCGACGAACATGCATTGACACGCTCCTGGGTGTGCCGCCTCCTTCCCGGTATTCCGGGTTGAGCTCAAGCAATCTTCTTGTGACTGCATCCTCGGATGTTGAACTCTCGGCAGCAGCGGCTCGCAATACCTCGCGCTCTGTCGCACCTCTCATCCGCTTCCCGCAATCCGCTCGCACCTTTTCGTCAGGGCGCGAAATTAATTTTCCACTGTCT
Source organism: Myxococcus sp. CA039A (assembly GCF_013336645.1). Taxonomy (NCBI): domain Bacteria; kingdom Pseudomonadati; phylum Myxococcota; class Myxococcia; order Myxococcales; family Myxococcaceae; genus Myxococcus; species Myxococcus sp. CA039A. Next base: position 4,788 of record NZ_JABUMQ010000024.1, read on the forward strand.
GTCGATTTTTACATGAATGTCGAGTAAGACCATTTAAGGCGCGAGCGACGCCCGCCGCGAAACCCGCAGGCAAGACAGCGCCGATGGGACAGCCGACGGGCTGGCTCATCTGTCGAATTGTAGCAGCCATTCCACTGCAAATGATGCGCAGCGCCATGCGGCCATGGGCCGCGAGAGGGAGAAGTATGCAGAAGCTGTCCATGACAGGCGTCCTGCTGTTCGGAGTTCTGGTATCGGCATGCAATGCAGGAGAGTGGGAGGAGCCCGCCCACGAACAGCCCGGTGGCACCGGCACCGAGGCGTCCGTCGGGTCCACCCGACAGGCCATCACCTCGCCTGAACTCATGGTGTCGCTCGCGTGTGTCGAGACGTATGTCAACGCGGGGACCTGCGACTGGGACCACTGGAGTGAGCTGTGGGAGACGTGCGCGACCTACGATCACCCGGCGCTCGAGGATGGCTACTTCCTGGAGGAGGTGCAGTCTGGGAACTGCACGGCGGCCAACTGGCCCACGATGCGCGAGTACCTCAGCACCCCTCGCTCGATGGAAGTCCGCCTGCGCGAAAGCTGCCACAGTGATTCCCAGGTGATTCAGGGGGCCGAAGCCAATGGCTGCTATACGCTGGAGCCAGCCGCTGGCGCCTCCTACGTCAACGTGGCGTCCGGCAAGGCCGTGACGCTCCATGCCGGCACGGGCTGCACCGGGGACTCGGTCACCGTTCAATCCGACGCGAGCCTCTGTGATACCTCGTTCGAGTCGGGCGCGAGCGCGGACGGCAACGTGCAGTCGTTCCGGATCGCGGACGCCGAGGTGCCGTCATCGGATTACAACTACACCTGCGCCGTCGGGGAGTCGGAGTGCGTCAGGAACTACAATCCCAGATTGGGCGTCGTGAACAGTACGCACAGGGTCAATGTCGTTCGCGTCGCGCTCGCGGGCAAGACCACGCCATCGATGAGCTCCATCATGGCCAACGTCCACAATATGTACGACTTCTTCGTGGTCGCGTCTCGCAATCAGGTGCACCGGAATATCATCGGCACGCAGACCGTGCAGGTGACGAGCAGCAACTGCGGGAAGGCGAAGGAACAGGCCGTCGCCCAGATCAGCGCGACCGCGTTCATGACCGTGTATGTGCTGCCCACCGGGCTCTGCTCCATCTCGCACGCCACCGGGGGCAACATCTACCTCAATGACAACCTGTTCCGGACCTACGTCCACGAGACCGGGCACATCCTCGGCCTCGCGCACGGCAACGCGCGAGATCCTTCTACCAACAAGCCCATCGAGTACCGCGACGCGAGCACGTTCATGGGCAGATTCCCGTCGGATAACTACAACCTCCCGCAGCTCCACTGGCTGGGATGGACGAAGAAGGCGGAGCTCACCCAGGTCAATGCGGTCCTCGAGCGCGATCGCTTCACCGAGGTCATCCTCCGGCCCGTGGACGTGAACGCCAACAAGCCCGACAGCCCCATCGACCACAAGCTGGGCGCGGTCTGGGAGACTCCCGACGGCAAGAATCGGCTGTTCATCGTCGTACCGAAGGCGCGCCTCAACAGCGCGAACGATATCGAGGGCGGCACGGTGATTGTGTATCGTGCTCCCACGTGCAAGCTGAGGGCGGACTGCCCGACTGTCATGGTCATGGGGACGTTGACGCTGGCGCGCTTCATCGCCACGAACACCAATGTGCACGCGGTGTTTGAAAGTCCCCTCAAGCTCTCCGTGGTCGGCTCCAAGAGCAAGAACGTCCAGGTGGCTGGAAAGACCGTCAAGGAGTACGAGTGGGTCAAGCTGCGCATCGCGCTTCCGCCACTTCCGTAACGCTCGCGCTCCCCGCCGCACGTTCACGGAGCGGCCGGTGCGCCTGCTGTCCGCGCAGGCGCACCGGCCACGCCGGCTGGCCACCGAGGGGTGCTCCGTTGCAATCACAGCGGGAGCAGAAGCCGGGGCCCGGCTGCTCAAGCCCCTGGCCACGCCCACCAGTCTCGCTCCCCTCCTGCGGCTGAGGCGCCGCGCCCCGTTGCTTCCTGCCAGCCCCGCTCGAGTCCTGGGCCTCGACGACTGGGCGCTGCGCAAAGGGCTATGCTGGCGAAGTGAGCCACATTCTGAACGAGCTCCTGGCTCGCGCGACGGAGTCCTTCGAGCGGCACGAGGAGGAGGAGGCGCTCCAGAGGCTGTTGGAGGCCTGGGCTGAGGCCCGCGCGGAGCCCATCATCGCGCTCGCGCAGCAGCTCTCGGACCGCCTCGTGGTCGGCCTCACTCCGCTCGACGTCAACGCCTCTTGGTGGCAGAAGCGGGATCCGAGGCATCTGATGGACCTACCGAGGGAGCTGATGCCGCTCCTGGCGCATGCGCGGCAGGGTCATGGGCAAGAGACCGCGCGGCAGATCCCGAAGTTTCGAGAGCGGGCCGCGGACCCCCGGCTCATTCAACCGCTGCTCGCCATCGCGCTCATGCCGGTGGCCAAGCACTCTCAGGTCCTGGACGAGCTGTGCGGCCTGTTCATGCACGTGGGGCCGCCCTACGACGTGAACGTCCTTCATGCGCTGAGAGTGAGACTCCCCGCCGAGCTGTTCTTCGTGGCGGAGAAGCTCGACATCGTCATCCGTCTGGGGACTGGCTGGGTCCCTCCCATTCTCGACGAGGAGACCCAGGCGCGGTGTGAGGCGTTGAGGGAGGCCATCGACGCGCGCACGGCCGTGGAGCAACGGATCTCCTCCACCCGGGATGTGCTGCTCGCTCGCATCCATGCCGTGCCGGAGGATGACTCCTCGCGCAGAGTGCTGGCCGACCAACTGCTCGAACTGGGCGACCCGTTGGGTGAATTCATCGTGCTCCAATACGCCGAGGTGCCCGACGAGGACCGCATCACTCAGTTGCTGGTGGCGAACAGGGAGAAGTGGGAGGCCCCGCTGGGGGCCGTCATCGAGCGAGGGTATGCACGCTTCGCACGAGGCTTTCCGGTGGCGGTCCGGATGATGGAATCCAACGTCATGGAGGGCGCGCCCGCGCCAGGACCGGCCTGGGGCACGGTGGAGGAAATCGACTGGAACGGCATTGCCGACTGGACTGGCCCCGCCGTGCATTGGAGCCGGTGGCTTGCCCATCCGCACCTGCGCGGCGTGACACGGTTGAGGAACGTTTCGGAGGCTCTGGCGCGTGAGCTGGGCGCCCACGCGTTGCCGGTGCGGCGCCTGGAGGTGACGGGCGCACGCGGGCCTGGGCTGTTCGAGGCACTGGCCGCCCTGCCGCACCTGTCCTGGCTGGAGTTCCCCAGGGCTGAGCCGGGCACGGTGGTCCTCTGTGCCGATTCTTCCCTGGCGCCCAGGCTGCAACGCTTCGATGCCGCCCTGGCTGGAGCCTGGAAACTCTCGGTGGACCTCGGCGCGGAAGTGCCTGTCCAGGCGACGCTGGTGAGTGAGCGGCACGTTGAATCGCTCGTGACAGTCCTTCGCGCGGCGGTGAGGTTCAGTGACCGGGGCCTTCACCTTCGCTGCCAGCGAAAGCTCGATGCCAAAGCCATGGAACGGTTGAGGGGCGCCGCCTCCCTCTACTCGCGTGTCGACTGAGAGGAGTTCGAGCCGAACCCATCACCGCGGTCATCCATCAGCTCTCGGACCTCCTCGCGGTCTGTCTCCCTCCGCTCGAGATGGCCTTGCCCGAGCGCCACTGCCAGGGATGGTCAAACCCGGAGGGCTCGGCTTTCATTGGCCGGCGCCAGTCCTGTTCCGGCACACTCCGAAAGGCCCCCCGTGAAGCGAATGGCTTGGATTGTCGGTGTCGTCGCGGCTGGGTTGTTGGCGGCATGTGGTGGCGTGGCGGAGCAGGAGGTGATGGTGATTCCCCAGGACGCGGACGTCGGAACGGTGGAATCCTCCCTATGTGAGGGCTGGGAGGCGGGTGGGCGCCGCTGCTGCTTCATCTGCACCCCGGGGTTCCCCTGGATGTGCATGGGTGAAGGGGTCCCCTATGAACAGTGCCAGAGTGTCGCGAACACCTATTGTGGGAGTCCCGCCATCAATGTCTGCTGGAGCCGCTGAACGCCGAGGCGCATGGGCACGCGGCGCGCACAGCTTCGGCGCATCCTCGTGGAGGTGGGAAGAATCTAGAGGCCCGTGCTGGCGTGGAGCGCGTGCACACCCTGCTGCGCGGGCTGGAGCCAGGTGGCTCGGTAGGAGCCCGCCGCGAAGTCCCAGCTCACGCTGCCGTCGATGACGGGCTGGGACGGCTCGTGGGGCGAGGCGCCCTGCTGGAAGGCGCTCGTGCCCGGCGCGTAGGACAGCGCCAGGTTCACCGGCGTCCCGAAGACAGGTCCTGTCGCCAGTCCACAGCCCTTCGTGTCGCACCGCAAGGAGCCCGTGGCGTGAGGGCGGCTGACCTGGGTCGCCTCCTTCACCCACTCCGACCCGCTCCACTTCCACCAGCTCATGCCTGTGTGGAGCCGCAGTCCCTGGGGCGATGCGGCCAGCAGTCCCTTGCCGTCCGCGGGAGAGGAGAGGGTGCGCTGCGCGGACCAGGCAGTGCCGTTGTGGACGAGGTACCGGAACTCGTTCTCGAAGCCGGTCAGCAGCATGACGGTGCTCGCGTCGGCGGCGAAGTCAGGCGCCGTGTTCGACGCGGTCGCATCGGCCCGTGTCTGCCAGGCCCCCCCTGCGTGGACGCTCGCGCTCAACGAACTCCCGCCGCGCTGGACCGATACGGCGAAGGAGGTGCCCGGCACCACGAGTCGCAGGCGGGTCGCGCTCCCACCGGACACCGCGCGAGGGCTGGCGGTCACCGGCGCGGACCATGTCTGTCCATCCACGCTCTGGGCGGAGCGAATCTCGAGGTCACCCCACACCGCCATGAAGCCGCTGGCGCCGTGGGTCAGGGCGAGGTCCGCGTTGGCGTAGGTGGCCGCCACGCTGTCCAACTTGAGGGGCGTCCCTGGTACGCCGGCCTCGTGCGTCACCATCCATGCCTCCACATTGCCGGTGGTTCCAGGGTGGAGGTACGCGACGACGGCCAGGTTGTCGTCCACGGCCACGCGAGGCCTGGAGCCACCTCGCGCCACGCGCACGGGCTCGTGCCAGGCCGTCCCGTCGAACTCAGCGAGGAGGATGCTCCACGCCCCCGCCTCGAACTGCTCCCACGCGGCGGCGCCATGGCCGTCGGCGGCGAAGTGGACCGACGGGTTGCGCACGCTGCCCACGAGCTCCGGAGTCACCAGCGGGTGGCTCTCCTCCCACTGTCCGCTGCCCAGATAGGCGCGCAGGGCCACCAGACCCGGAGCCGCGAAGACGGCACCCACGCGGGCGCCTTGCATGGCGAGCCTCGCGCCGGCCTTCTCCATGCCGCGCAGTCGGACGCTCGGCCGCCAACCCTGGGACGTGAGCGCGGTGCCCCAGATTTCATACGCGGAATTGTCGACGTTGTTCCTCTCGGTGAGGACCAGCAGGTCGTCACCGGCAGCGCGGACGTCGCGCACGCGGTTCGCGCCGGTCGTCACCACTCCCTTCGAGGCGGACGCCCAGGAGCCACCTGTCTGCGCCGCGGCGTGAAGCTGCGTGGCGGTGCTGCTCCACAACGCGACGGAGTTGCCATGGTGCCGGACGAGCGCCCAGAGCTCCCGGACAGGGATGCTCTCCAGCAACACCGCGGGCTGCCAGGTCCCGTTCACGCGGTCGGCCCCGAAGAGCCCCGACGAGGCACCGAAGACGGCGGTGATGGTATTGCCATCCGAGGCGATGCGCACACTGCTCGCCTGCGTGGAGGAGATGAGTTCGGGCGCGCTCCACTGGTGGGTGTCGGGGTTGAAGAGCGCGAACTCCGTGCCTCGGCTGGACACCCACGCCCGGCCGAAGCGCGTCCCCACGCGGATGTACTGTGCATCCACGTTGGAGGTGACGGAGGACTCCGACCACCGCGCCCCGTCGAAGACGACCGCGACCTCGGGACTCGTGCCCCACCCGGAGCTCACCAGGATGGAGTCGCCATTCAGGAGGAGGGAGAGGATGGGCGAACCGAGGTTCGGGCTCGTGTGGACCTCGGTCCACTGGGTGCCGTTGAGGACCCTGAAGGTCTTCCCGTTGAGGACGTAGAGGTTGTTGCCCAAGCCGAACAGGTCACCGCTGACGTTGGGTGTCACGGAGGTGAACGACGTCCCGTCGAAGAGCATGACGCGTTTGCCCAGGGCCCACGCGTCCGACCAACTGATGATGAAGCGATTGCCCCACGAGGACACCTCCGGCGGCAGCGTGTTCGCGCCTGCCTCGCCAAGGACGGTGGAGTCTGCGAAGCCCGCGCCGGTATCAAAAGCCGCACGGACCTGGATGCTCGTGCCGGTGTCCACGCTCCAGACAGCCAGTGTTCCCAGCGGGCCGGTGGCGAACGCTGGCAGGGAGGGCTGTCCAGGGAGGTCCGCGCTCACCTTCGTTCTCGAAGCCACCGTGCGGAGGGCGTACGTGAAGGGCGAAGCGAGGCTGGCGCCCTGGGGCGTGCGCACGTCCTTCACCGTCACCGTGTAGTCCGTGGCCGGCGCGAAGGGCGGCACGGGTCGGAACACCACCGTATTCGTGGAGGCCTCGTAATTGACGAGCCCGTTGACGCCCTCGACGCCGAAGCTCGCCGCGTTGACGGTGGCCGGGTCCAGGGGGCGGTCGAAGCTCACGCGGAGCGGGCCTCCGAGTGAGACGAAGCGCATGTCCGGAGCAGGCACTGCGCCACGGACCGTCGGAGGCGCGGGCGGCAGCTCCGTGATGAAGTCGAAGCCATTGAACACCCCCAGTGGGTTGCCGGCGAGGTCCTCCACGGCGCGAGCCCGACCCCGGTAGCGGGTCTGGTACTTCAAGGGCGCGCTCGGAGAGAAGGCGGCCTGGAGTCTCGCGTCGTCATACCGCACGGTGCCCGCGACACGCCGCACCGCCTGGGTCCCCGCTTCGTTCTGCTCCTCCAGGTAGACGGAATCCGTCGTCACGGACTCGGGCCGAAGCGGCTCATCGAAGCTCACGGTGAAAGGGGCGTACCGCACCGCGACGCCCACGGTCTGCGAGACGGGCAAGGTGCCCAGCACGCGCGGGGGCGAGGTGTCCCTCGACGCTGTCACCGCGAATGAGAACGAGTACGCCGCGACGAGCGCGTTGCCCGCGAGGTCCTTCGCCTGGGTGGACAGCGCGCCCGTGACATGGGCTCCGGGAGCTGGAGCGGGGCTCGTGCGGAAGTACACCGATTGCGTCCGAGGCTCGTAGGAGATGACACCGGAGAGCGGGGCGGCGGGATTGGCTCCCAGCACCTGTTCGAACCGGAGCGACTCGGCCGTGAGCGACCGGGGGTCCATCGGTTCGCGGAAGGTGATGACGTACACGGGACGCGTCGGCGCCACGCCCGCGGCGTTGTCCAAAGGCAGCGTCGTCAGTACGGTCGGTGGCGTCGTGTCCCTCTCTTTCCCCACGGAGAAGACGAAGACGTGGGGCGCGGGCAGGGACCTACCCGTCACGGTGCGCAGCCCGGTGGAGACCGCGACTGTCACCAGCGAGTCGGCGGTGAACGGCCGCGCCGGGACGAAGCTCAGGGTGTGGGTGGCGGCGTCATGACTCACGGCGCCCTCCAGCGCCATGCCGTTCTCCGACAGCGTGAGACTGGTGGCGCTCACCGAAGTGGCCTCGAGCACTTCCGTGAAGGCCACGATGACGCGCGCGTTCAGGGGCACGGCTTCCATGTCCGCCGAGGGGAGCGTGTAGTCGATGAAGCCCACGCCGTCCGAGGTCTGGGGGCCGCCATCGACGGGCCCTCCATCGGGGTTCACGCCTCCATCGGAGCCACCCGCGTCGGGCTCTCCGTCCATGGAGATGGGAGGGTCCTCGTCGCCGGGCGCGGCGTTCTTGCAGCCGGGGGTGAATGCCCAGAGGCCAAGGACGGCGAGGGCGCATCTCATCCAAGTGGTATCGAAGGTCATTGGGGTGCGGGCATGGCGCGGCGAGAGGCGAACAGGTCGCCCCCCTCATTCGCAATCAAGCTGCATCAGTAAGAACGTAGGGAATGCGTGAGGTCGCACGAACTCCCGTTCAATTGCGACCGCTCGACGCCTCGGGGGCCCCATGTCGCGGGCAACCCGCGGAGTCCAAACCCTGTTTGCTGAAGCCACCTTCGGGCACACCGGACCAGGGTTGAAGTGCCCCCTCCACCCACGGCTCCGCTCCCGCCGGGTGATGCCATGCGTGCGGCCCCCTCCACTCCCAGTCCTCCGCGGCCACCGATATCGAGGAATACCCGCGACAAGCCGAGTGGGTCCTCGCGTCTGTTCTGTCCTCCTCCCTGACGTTGCTTGACACCTGGCTTGCGAGAGGGCTACTCCAGCGCGCCTGTATTGATTTTGATACTGAGTCTCAAATTCATATCGGGAATTGACCGGATCTCACGGTGCTGACGGACAGCGCTGGGAGGCCGGTCCAGGTTCGAGGAGAGCGCGATGCACCGCGGAGCACTGAGGATTGGCAAGGGCGGTTTCTCGAAGGGGCTCGTGGCGTGTGCCGCCCTGTTCCTGTCCGCGTGCGGCGACGATGAGCCCACCCTCCCTGGGGGGCCGGGTGGAGGCGAGGAGGGCGCGCTGTACCTGGTGCACTCCGCCGTGGAGACGAACGGCAGCCGGATGAACTACTTCACGCTGGTCGACTCCCTGGACGAGCCCAAGACGCTGGACTACTCGAAGTCGCTGGAGCTGCCGGGCCGTCCCCGGCTCTACGCGGCCAAGGGCGTGGGCTTCTTCGCCATTGGCGCCGGAGAGTCTCCCACCATCACCCGCTACGAGGTGAAGGACGGCGCGCTGACGCCGGGTGCCAGCATCTCGTTCCAGAACCTCGGCGTGAAGCGGATGGGCGCCCAGGCCGTGCACTTCGTGAGCGCCACGAAGGCGTATTACAAGGACGACGCCCAGGGGCAGATCATCGTCTGGAACCCCGCGGAGATGGCGGTCGAGAAGACGCTGGCGCTGCCGGCGGAGTTCACCAAGGCGGGCTACGTCACGGGGCTGAGCCAGTGGGCCACCCGCGAGGGCGAGGCGTTCTTCGCGGTGGGCTGGTCGACGTCGACGTACGACACCGTGCTTCCGGGCTCGGTGCTCGTTCGCATCGACACGGCGACGGACGCGCTGAGCTGGTCCTCCGACGAGCGCTGCCGCGACCTCACCAAGACGGGCCGGCAGGGTGACACGCTCTACTTCTTCAGCGGCGTCATCAACGGCCTGGGCTACGCGGTCAAGGGGGCCCAGGACGCGGGCCAGCAGGACTGCTTCCTGCGCATCCCGGCGGGGCAGCAGACCTTCGACACGGGCTTCGTCGGCAGCGTGGCCTCCGCGCTCGGCGAGAACAAGGTGGGCACCATCATCGCCCTCACGGAGAACGGCACCGCGTGGCTCCAGGTGGCGGACACCACCATCACCCCGTCGGCGCCGGGCACCACCTACAGCGAGTGGTACAGCAAGGGGTGGAGCTGGTGGCAGGTGCCGTTGGCGACGCTGAGTGCCCCCTCGCGCGTGGACTCCGCGCCCGGGGCCTACAGCGGCTTCACGCTCACGTCAGGCTCCAGCTTCTTCGTCAGCCAGAGCGCGGCTACCTACTCCACCTCCACGCTGATGGACCTGTCCTCGGGCACCCCCAAGCCCAGCATCTCGTTCCCCGGCTTCGTCCTGGACGTCGCTCGCATCCGCTGAGCGCTCGCCCTCGATTCCCGCGAGGTCTCCTGGATGGATGTCCTGGTTCCCACGCTGCTCTGGCTCGGAGTGGTGGGTCTCTACGGCGCGTGGTGGTGTCGCCACGCGGGCCGGTGGCCGGACTCCTCGCGCGTGCCCTCCGGCTTGAAGGGCGGGGGGCTGGTGCTCGTCCTCGCGGGTTTCGCCACGTCCCTGTCGACGGCTCCCACTCCGGGGGCCGCCCTGGGCTCGGCGATGGCGTACGTCATGGCGGGGGGCACTTCGCTGGCCGTCCTTTCGCCGCTGGTGCGCCGTCCCATCCGGGCCATGGTGCTGCTGGCCCCGGTGGGCCTGTTGCTGGGCGTGCTGGAGCGCGCGTCGTGAGCGCCAGGACGCGGCGCCAGCGGGGCGTGAGCTGGCTGCTGGCGGCCGTGCTGGGGGCTCCGCTCGCCGCGCTGCTGGTCTCGGTCGCCTTGCCCGCGGTGGTGCCCGCCTCGTCGGACGTGCGCTACCTGGTGGCCTGTATCGTCGTGATTCCCCTGATGGCCGCCGCGCCGTGCATGGCGCTCCTGGCTCGCTCCGCGGCGCGTGCATGGGCCGGCGTCCTGGTGGCGAGCGGGGCGGCGCTGCTCGTCCTCTGGAGATGTCTCCCATGAAGCTCGGGTCTGGGACGTACCGCGTCCTCTGGGAGGCGCATGCATGGGCGGGCGCGGTGGCTTCCGTCCTCCTGGTGGGCATGTTCCTGCTCGGCGTCGTGTCGCTGTTCCGCCACGAGCTGATGCCCTGGCAGGAGCCGCGCTTGAGGACGCCCGTGGCCGCGGACGAGGCGCGGGCGCTGGAGACGCTCCAGCAATGGCTGGACGCGCGGGTGGGAAAGGACGGGCCCTCCCAACTGGACGTGGACCTGCCCGCTCCGTATTCCCCCTGGCTCCGGCTCGAGTGGAAGGAGCGGGGTGGCGAGAAGACCGCCGTCTGGGTGAACCCGCTCTCCGGCGAGCAGGCCCCGGAGCGCAGCGACCTGGGCTACTTCCTGTTCCTGGTGCACTTCCTCTACCCGCTGCCGGGGGGCATGTTGATCGCCGGTCTGGTGGCCATCGTCCTGTTGCTGGTGGTGGGCACGGGGCTGGTCATCCAACTGGGCCGCTTCCGCAAGGACTGGGTGCGCTTCCGTCCGCGCGAGGCCCTGCGCACCGCGTGGGGGGACCTGCACAAGGTGCTCGGCAGCGTGGGGTTGCCCTATCAGGCGGTCATCGCCTGGACGGCGGCCATCATCTGCCTGAACTCCGCGGTCCTCCAGCCGGTGGTGGTGCGCACGGCCTTCGACGGTGACGTGGACGCGGGGCTCAAGAGCATCGGCTACCCGCGCGGAGCCAAACCCTCCAAACAGCCCGCCGAGGCGCCGCGAGTGGCCACGGTGCTGGCGCGGGCGCGCGAGGCGCTGCCGGATGCGCGGCACTACCGCTTCTCCATGCGCAACCTGGGGGATGCCCAGGCGTATGTCGATGTCCGAGGCTACGCGCGTCAGGGTCTCCACGAGTTCACCACCGTCCGCGTGTCGGGGAAGGGTGAGGTGTTGCACGTGCGGCAGGCTGGAGGGCCTGGCGCCACGGCGCGGCTGATCGAGTCCGCGTACGTGCTCCACTCCGGGCTCTATGCGGGGATGGGGCTGCGGCTCACCTATGCGCTGCTGGGCATCTTCAGCGCCCTGTGTGTGCTGACCGGCAACCTCATCTGGTTGGAGCGGCGGGCGCGCGACATGCGCCGGGTGGACGTCCTCCTCGCGCGCTTCACGGCGGGAGGGTGCGGAGCGGCGGCGTTCGCGCTCGCCGCCGTCTTCCTGGCCAACCAGCTGCTGCCCGACACGCTGACGCGTCGGGCGGATTGGGAACACACGATTTTCTTCGGGAGCTGGTGCGCCTGCGTGCTGGGTGCGCTCCTGTTTCCCCGCCCCAAGGTGTGGTCCCGGTGGTCGCTGGCCATCTCCGGCGGCATCCTGTTCCTGTTGCCCTGGTTGGATTCCTGGCGCAACGCCCGGCGCGTGTTCGACCCCGCGGGCTCACCCTATGTGTTCTGCGTGGAGCTGGGACTGGCCCTGCTGGGCGTCCTGTTCCTGGTCTCCGCCTGGGCCATCGGGCGCATCGTGCCGAGAGATCCCAGGGACGTGCGGGCGCCCGCGCCCGTTCTCGCGCATGAGTCGCCGTGAATGTCCGGACTCCCGACGCACCCTTCACTCGCGTCCCGCTCGATGTGCTCGGGCTCGCCTTCTTCCAGCGCCCCCCCGTCGTTCGCGGGGCCCGGACTCCTCTCGTGTTTCATGCAACGGACCATGACCCTCCTCGTTGACGCGTTGGCCCGCGCGAAGTGCTCGGTCTCCTGGACCTGTCCCCCGGTGTCCCTCGGGTGGACGTGGCGAACCGTGGGTCTGCTGGCCATGGTCGTGGCGCTTCCCTCCGCCGCACAGGACGCGGCGCAGGCGCCCGCCGTGGAGGCTCGCGCGACGGTGGGAGACCTCGCGGGACGGCTGTCCGCCTGTGAAGGGGGAGAGCTGGGAAAGGCCGAGGTCCTGCTGCTCGAGCCCGAGGGGCGCACCCAGACGCCGCGCCTCGATGCGCAGCGCCGCTTCGAGGTGAAGGGGCTCGCTCCGGGCACCTATGAGCTGCACGCCTATGTCCCGGGCTGTGAGCCCCAGGCGTACCGCGTCCAGGTGGCGGCGGGGGAGCGCACGGAGGTGGACGCGGTGCTCGCGGAGAGCGTCAGCCTGGAGACCACCATCGAGGTGACGGGGCGACAGTTGAGCAAGGGCGAGGAGCGCGCCCTCTCTGCCGAAGCGGTCAAGGTGGTGGAGTTGGAGGAGGCGCGGCAGCAGACCGCGGACCTGGGCGAGGTGCTCAGTCGCAACACGGGTGTCAGCGTGCAGCGGACCGGAGGGCTCGGCTCCGCCAGCCGCTTCTCGCTCAGTGGCTTCTCCGGCGAGCAGGTGCGCTTCTTCCTCGACGGCGTGCCGCTGGAGCTGGCCGGCTTCGGGCTGGGGCTCGCCAACGTGCCGGTCAACCTGCTCAAGCGCGTGGAGGTCTATCGAGGCGTGGTTCCCGTGCGCTTCGGCGCGGATGCGCTGGGAGGCGCGGTCAACCTCGTCTCCTCGGACGGAGACGAGCCGAGCGGGGCCTCCGTCTCGCTGCAGGCGGGCTCGTTCGGCACATACCGGGGGTCACTCGCGGGACAGTACAAGCTGGGGACCGGCGGGCTCTTCGTGAAGGGCCACGCCTTCGGCGACGTCGCGCGCAACGACTACATGGTGGACGTGGAGGCCGCCGATGACCGGGGGCGCCTGGTGCCCGCGCGCGTGCCGCGCTTCCACGATGGCTTCACCGCGGGCGGCGTCGGGCTGGAGGTGGGGGTGCTCGAGCGGCCCTTCGCGGAGCGCCTCTCCCTGCGTGTCTTTGGCACGCGCACGCGCAAGGAGCTGCAGCACAACGTGGTGATGACGGTGCCCTACGGCGAGGCCCGCTCCGCCGAGTCGAGCTACGGCGCGCTGGCGACGTGGTCCCAGGGAGGGCTGCTGTCCGGCAAGCTTCGGCTGGAGGGCGTGGGGGGCTACAGCCGGCGTGACACGGACTTCCGCGACATGGCGGGGTTCGTCTACGACTGGTACGGCAACGCGGGCGTGGAGCGTCGCCAGCCCGGAGAGCTGGGCACCACGCCGGCGGACCAGGTGCAATGGCAACACAGCGCCCTGGCGCGCCTTCATGCCGCCTACGAACTCACCGCGACGCAGTCCCTGCGGCTCTCGCTGGCGCCCACCTTCGTGACGCGCCAGGGTGAGGACCAGCTCAAGCTGGGGACGGGCCAGCGAGACCCCTTGAGCGCGCAGCGCGACCTGCTCACGCTGGTGGGCGGGCTCGAGCACGAGCTGGCGCTGGGCGACGGACGGCTCAAGAACGTGGCCTTCGTGAAGGGGTACGTCATGCGCTCGGACTCGGAGGAGGTGCTGCCCGGCGGGGTCTTCCGGCGGGCCGACCAGGCCAGCGAGCATCTGGGCTTTGGAGACAGCCTGCGGATGTTCCTCCCGTATGGCGTGCTGGCCAAGCTCTCGTACGAGTACGCCACGCGCCTTCCCGGTCCGGATGAGCTATTTGGTGATGGCGTGCTCGTGATGGCGAATCTGGGGTTGCGGCCCGAGGTCAGCCACAACGCCAACCTGGATTTCTCGGTGGATGACTGGCGCACGGGGATGGGGAGCTTCCGCGGAAGCGTGGGAGGCTTCGCCCGGCTCGCCGACGACTTCATCGTCAAGCTGGGAGACGACTCCACGGTGTCCTTCCAGAACGTGTATGCGGCGCGCTCGCTCGGAGTCGAGGCTGCCGCGGGATGGACGGTTCCAGGGGATTGGTTGTGGCTGGATGCCAACGTGACGTGGCAGGACTTCCGCAACACGGGCGGGCAGGGGACGTACGCGGCCTTCAAGGGCGACCGCATTCCGAATGTGCCCTGGCTCTTCGCGAACTTCAGCGCCCGGCTGCGGCGCCGCGCGCTCATCCTCCCCAGCGACTCCGCGTCGCTCGGCGTCACCTCGCGATTCATGAACGGCTTCTTCCGGGGATGGGAGAGCCAGGGCCTGCGCGAGTACAAGCAGGACGTCGATGCGCAGTTGACCCACTCGCTCAGCCTCACCTACGTGCGGGAAGGCTCGCCCACCCTGGGGGGCACGCTGGAGGTGCTCAACCTCACGAACGCGAAGACGTATGACTTCTTCGGCGTCCAGCGCCCCGGCCGCTCGTTGTCCGTCAAGCTGACCGCGGACTTCTGACCGCCACGGCGAATTCCCCGCTGCCTTTCAGCGGGTCGGAGTTCGCCTACCTTGCCGCACATTGGCCATGGCGCGGGCCCCTGAACCCTGGGAATCCGTCCGCTGACGCCAGAAAATTGACCACTGACAGCAACTTTCACCCGGACGCGCGGAGAATCGACTAAAACAAATTGGTCGATTGGTTTTTTATCCGCGTTCGCAGCCCGCATCCGAGGAGTGAGAGTCCATGGCCCCGATTCGCCGCGCCGCCACCCCGACACCTTCCGCCGTGCCTCAGCAGCCGACCGTCGCCGCGCCCCCTCCGCCGCCTCCGCCTCCGCCTCCAGCGCCGAAGCAGGAGCCCGCGGCGGGCCACTCGGGGCGCAGCAGCTTCCAGTCGGGTCGGCGTCCCTCGATGGACCTGTTCGGCGGCGCGGGGCCGGCGAGCACGCTGCGCACGGAGGTGTTGGGCGACGGCAAGGCCAACTGCCTGGAGAAGGCCAACACGCTGTCGAAGCCAGGGGACCAGGTGCTGCTGCTCAGCGACTCGCGCGACAGCGTGGGCCACGCGCTGGTGCGAAAGCCGGGCGGTGCCATCGTCGACCCGAACGAGCCCGGCAAGACGTATACGAACCTCGCCGAGTGGAAGGCGACGCACTCCTCCTACGGCCAGCCGGTGGCGGTGCCGGACGCGCAGCTCGCGCGCATCCTGTCCGTGCCTCCGGGCCCCGCGCGTGAGGCGCTCATCCACGGTTTTGGTCTGACGGGCGCCGCGGCGCGCTCGGTGGCGGACGATGCGGCGGCGACGACGACGGGGGATGCGGCGGACCCGACAAAGAAGAAGGAGCTGGTGGACCTGACGCCGTCCGTCAACATCTCCACCGATGGCACCATCGAAGTAGGCATCAAGGCCGAGTTCAAGCCCGCGGAAGGGGAGAAGAAGAAGGGCGAGGTGAAGGGCACCATCTCCGGCGGCGCCTACGCGGAGACGGAGGTCAAGCTGAGCTGGAACCCCACGGAGCCCACCGCGGACGGCCGGCACCTCATCACCGTTACGTTCGATGCCACCGGTGGCCTCAAGGGCGGCGCGGGCATCGAGGCGGGCGAGGTGGGCCCGTTCGGCGTGGAGATTGGCGCGGAGTCCGGGAGCAAGAAATCGGTCAGCTTCCAGCTCGCGCTCACCGAGGGGGAGATTGGCCAGCTCATCATGAACCCCGGCGGCTTCCAGGTCCCCACGTTGAGCGACCCGCTGGCGCTGCCGCCCGGCAGCAAGCTCGTCATGGACGCCTCTGACTTCGTGACGACGTCGAGCGGTCTGTCCATCGGGCCCCTGAAGCTCAGTGGGGAGAATGGCAAGGAGCAGACCCAGTCGGTGGCGGTGGAGCGCACCGGAGACACCACGGTGCGCGTGACGGTGGGCCCGGAGGAGACGCTCACGTCGAAGCTGGAGCTGGGCTTGGAGTTGACCCTCAAGGGACACAAGGTCGGCGGCGGCATCGGCTCGGAGCACAGCTACACGCAGGGCAACTCCGCGAGCGTGGAGTTCGACCTGGCCACGCCAGAGGGCCGCACGGCCTACGAGACTTTCGTCCGGGAGGGCACGCTCCCCACGCAGACGGGCCCGGGGGTCCTGGACGTGCGCACCCAGCAGACCTGGTCCGAGGAGGGCTCGCTCAGCGCGGAGCTGCACCTGACGAAGTTCGTCGGCTTCGAGCACCAGTTCTGGGATGAGAGCCTGACGCAGACTGTGACGACGGTGAATGGCCAGACGACGGTGACGGCCGAGGGCAAGGTGGCCGGCACGGACAACTCGTTTGAAATCCAGTTCTCGCTCAACCCGGACGGCTCGCGGAAGTTCGAGGGGATGAGCATGGACATCCTCCAGTACGGCGGTACCGAGTACACCACCATCACCGTGACGGGCGCGGAGGGGCTGGCGAACGTGCAGAACGTCGCGGCCCGGCAGGCGCAGGACATGGTGGTGGGCTTCTTCGCGGACTCCAGCGACCCCGCGGCGCTCGCGGCCCAGCGTCAGAAGCTCAAGGCGGAGGGCGAGCCCTTCGCCACCCTGGCGATGACGCCGAATGACCCGGGCTACAGCCACGAGGCCTGGCTCACCGCGTATCGCGACTTCGACGCGACGCACGACTACCTGCCCGATGTGCCCTCCACCACGATGACGTTGATGGAGGCCACGCCGGAGTCGATGCCCACGACGCTTTTCATGAGCCTGGGCACCGCGGGCCACGTGGACCAGAACCCCCTGGCCACGAGGACGGACGGCACGACGGCCAGCTACAACATGCCGGGGTGGATTGACCTGGGCCTCGGCCAGATGCCGGGCGTCGAGGTGAAGTGACGCGAGGACCGTAGGAGGCCGCGGCCCGCTCCTGAGTTCCGGGGTGGGCCGTCAGCCTTGGGATGAGGGAACGACCAGTCCTCACCCCTCCCTCCGTAGTAACTCCAGGGGTCGTGCACGGACGCGTGCCTGCCCGCGCGGAGTTCCTTCAGCGGAGGCGCCTTACATGTCTCGAAGTAGAAGTCTTGGCAGCAGTGTGCTGTTGGCCGCCGCATTGGTCTCCACCCCCGGCCTCGCTGATGAGGAGGTGACGAACGTGCTCGCCTCGGACCGGTATCCGGTCCCCGCCGTCCGGGAGGGCAAGTACCGCAACCGCATCGCCTTGGAGCTGGGAGGAGGGGGCTGGCAGACGTTCGTGGGGGACCTGCACAACCACCCTCGCGGCCATGACTCCCTGGGCGGCGGGTCGCTCAGCTTCACGCCCCAGATCATCCGAAGCGAGGTGCTGCTGTCCGCCTTCCGCCATGGCTATGACTTCTTCGGCACCAGCAACCACACCACGTCGTGGAAGTCCTATGACGACGATGACCCCATCTCCCAGCTGAGCCCCGTGTTGGATGCGAACGGGCAATCCGAGCTGCTCGTCGTCAGGGGCAGGGAGTCCCATGTGGGCCCGGATGATGGGACGGGCTCCAGCCATGACCACCACTTCAACAGCTTCAACCGCAATCTGCATGTCAACTCCTCCAACATCGGGAACATGCACGACGAAATCGTCGACAACTACTCGGCGGACCCGCTGCTGAGCACCCACATCCAGCTGAACCATCCGAATGACGACGTGTATTTCACGCTCCCCACGGCGCCGGACCGACGCCAGAAGGTGAGAGATGCCGTCGAACTCGCCGAGTACAACGGGCTCCCCAAGTATTTCGAGCTGCTGCGGCGCGGCTTCCGCGTCGCCCCCGTCTCCAATACCGACGCGCACGCCTCCGTCCGCGCGCAACTGGGCTCCGAATTCCAGGCGCAGAACCCGGACGGCTCCTGGGTGCTGCCCTACATCGATGAGCCCGGTGTGCCTCGCGAGAAGATCCAAGGCTTCGACACGGCCCAGGGCCGCGCCGGTGTCGTCCTGCCTCCCGGTACGCCGTGGAACTACGAGAACTTCCTCACCGCGCTGCGCAACCGCTCGGTGTTCCGCACGGCCCTGCCGCCTGCCTCCGGCTTCTTCATGGCCAACGGCCGTCCCATGGGCTCCGAGTTCGCGCTGAGCCCCACCGAGCGGCGCCTGGACTTCACCGTGTGGGGGACGACCAAGGATGGCACCGGCGGAGGCAACCAGTGGACGGTGCTCCAGGTCTGGAGTCCCTTCCAGCCCGACGCCCCCATCAAGGAGATTACCTACGAGGATGAGCATCTCATCAACCTGAAGGAGGTCTTCTCGCTGACGCCGTACGAGTCCATCTACGTCGTCACGCTCCGGCAGAATTGGGAGAATGCCGACGTCGTGATGGCGCCCATCTGGGTCACCAATCCCATCAGCAAGCCCATCCTTTCCCTCCCTGTCTCAGTGGTCACCCGTGGCTCCCAGCACCCATTCCTGTCCATCAGCGGCGGAGGCGACACCTTGCTCCTCCAGCGCGCGACAGAGCAGGCGCCCAATTCCTGGCAGACCGTCGCGACCATCACCAACAACTACCTCTATCCTATCGACCACCGCAGCCAGCGGAGGGTCTCCCACTGGCGGGTCGTGGACGCCTACCAGCAGACCGTCGTCTCCAATCCGGTGACGCTGACCGTCACGGATGTGATTGACGTCGACACGCCGTCACTGCCCACGCCCATCCTCGATGGCGTCAACGTTACGATCCACTGGACCTTCCCCACGCCCCTGAACGTCGACTACTACGCCTCGCGCGACGACGGCCTCACGTGGACCAAGGTTGGTGAGGATTCCTCCTGGGCGTATACGAATCGAAGCTGGAATTTCTACACGGGTGGATGGGGCAACTCAAACGTGATGATCAGGGTCGTGGAGCAGGGAGGCGCGGGCAGCGTCGGAGTCACGGCTCCCTTCTTCGTCGCCCCCGCCGTCGAGTACCTGATTCCCGTCTCGTTCACGCATGCCTCCATCAACCCCAGCACGGCCTACAAGGCGACGGATGCCGACCCGGGGACCTGCTGGTACACGAACAACGGCAATGAGCAGTTGGTGTACGTCGACCTGGGCCAGGTGCATCTGGTCAAGCGAATGGAGCTCCTCTTCGGTGCGTCGAATCCGCCCAGCTGGTCCCTGGGCATCAGCGCGAACCAAAGCACCTACACCACGACCGACAGCGGAACGCTGACCTACGCCGCCAACCAGGCGCTTGTCAGGGATTACAGGCTGCAGCCCGGAGGTGGACTCAGTACGCGCTACCTGCGCTTCTCGCTCTCGGGGACCTTCCCGGGCGTCACCACCCAGTCCCAGATCTGCAACCTCCGGTTCTACCGGTAGCCCCCGTCACCCATGTCTCGCGCCCTCCTTCCGCCCCTGTTGGGCTGGAAGGAGGGGACATGCCCTATACCCACCTGGAGGATCCCGGGGAGCCCTGTCTCCGTCGGTGCCCGAGTCCCCACCTGAATTGCAAGGGGAGGACCAAAGAGGCTCGAGGTGGGGCGGCCCGGCGCGCTGGCGGGGATTCCGTTGCCAGATGACAAGCATCGGCGGCTCGCTGGGGAACATGGCGCCTCCCTCGCCGTATCGGGGATGACCCTCCACGCCTTCGTGGATGGCTACGTCACCGAGGCTCCCCATGAAGACTCTTTCGCTCTCACCGGGAGCATGGCGCTCTTTCTGCGTCCTGCTCCCGGCCCTGCTCTCCGCCTGCGGTGGGTCTTCCGCCCCAGGCGTCGACGCCGGCCCTCAGCCCGATGACGCGGGCACCCCCGACGCCGGGCCTCCACCGTGGGACGGCACCGCCACCGCGCTCGAGGACCTGGGCGACTGGGTGGATACCGGCCGCTATGACGCGTGCCAGTTCGTCAATCCGGAGAGCCTCGACCCGCTCCTCTGCGAGAGCCTCACGGCCTTTGACGTGTCCGGTTGCTCCGCCCAGGAACTCTCCGGCGTGGAGGGCCGGGGCATCTACCAGGTCAACCTTCGAGGGGAGATGCGCGTTCGCTCCAACCGCCCCACCACCACGACGGTCTCCCGTTCCGCCATCAGCATCGGGCTCCACGACGACGGCACCCCGGACGCGCTGGGCAGCGGGCCGGTCATCGCCCGCGTGACGGAAGGCGGCACGTTCTTCCTCACGGGAAGACGCGCCCTTGCGACTCCCGAGGGCGACATCATCACCACCGCCTCGTTCGCCGGCTGCCATGTTCCGTCGCCCGGCGTCATCACGGGTTGCTACGTGTCGTGTTCCAGCGACGCGCGGTTCGGCAAGACGCTCGGGACCTTCGTGGCCCATCGCATGACCTGGGCGGCCGGAGAGGGAGAGGCCTCCGGTGGCCTCTCCCTCATGTCGGAGGCCGCCACCTCCGTCGGCAGGCCCGCGGACCTCTTCGTCGCCAAGGAGCACGCCTACGTCGTCTCGCTGGATGGTCCGCCTCGGGTGGGCGGGCTCACCGTCTTCGACGTGAGGGACCGGCGCAACCCCGTCCTGAAGAAGACGGTGAGCCTTGCTGGCGACACGTCCTGGAACGGCGTCTGGGCCAGGGGAGATGCGCTCTACATCGCCAGCAATTCCTCCGGGCTCGTCATCTTCGACATCAGCGACCCGGCCAATCCCGTGTTCGTGCGCCGAGCCGAGGGCCCTCACACCGTCCACACCGTGCTCGTCGACGCGGACCGGCTCTACGCCAACGCCCCGGGCACGGGGACCTATGTCTACGACGTCTCCAACCCCCTGGAGCCCACGCTGCTCCAGATTGTCACGCCGACGCCGGGAGGCTTCAGCAGCGGTCCCCATGACGTCTTCGCCTACCAGGGCCGCCTCTACATCAGCAACGCCGAGTCGGGCTTCTCCATCATGGACATCACCGACCTGAACGACGTGCGCCACCTGGGGGACTACTTCCGGCCCGACGCCATCAGCTACGCGCACCACAGCGCGGTGGGGACCTTCGCGGGTCGCACCATCGCCTTCGAGGGCGGCGAGTTCAATGGCTCCCACGTACGCGTGCTCGACGTGACGGACCCGGCGAACATCGTCCTCATCGGCACCCACCGCATGCGGCCCGTCGTGTCCATGCACAACCTGCTGCTGCGGGGCCAACTGCTCTACGTCGCCTGGTACCACGAGGGCCTGCGCGTCCTGGATGTCTCGAACCCCACCCAGCCGAGACAGGTCGCCCACTTCAACACCTTCCGGGAGACCGACCCGGGACGAAGCCATGGCGTCTTCGAGGGCAACTACGGAGTCCGTATCCCCGGCGACGGCTACGTGTACCTCGTGGACTCGGTGCGCGGGCTCGTCATCGTCAACGAGTTGTAGCGGCGGACGCACCCCGGAGGTCGTCGGTTCGGCAGGTCGCCCGAGGCGACGACTTCCCTGACACCGTGGGCTTTCCGCGTCCTGGCGGAACGCAGGCTGGGCGCGTTGGAACGCAACGCTCCGCCCCGACGACGGGCATTCCCGTGGCAGGACCCCTGGCATGGCGGTTGCTGTAGCGGCGGCGTCTCTCAAGGGGCTTCCGCATGAACTGCTACGGGTGTCGGAAGTGCGAGCTGATCTGGTTCTCATCGAAGAAGAGCAGTGTCTGCCCCTACTGCGAGCAGTCCAACTGGCTCATTCTCCTGGAAGACATTCCGGATAACCTCCCGAAGCTCTCGCGCTACAATTGTACGGGCTGTAACTCCAAGATGGATTACGTCGCGGGCATGTCCGTGCAGTGCTGCGGCAGTTGCAGCCAGGTATACGAGGATCCGGATCTCGACATGGAGGTCGTCACCACCGTCACGACCTCCAGCCCTTTCAAGCCATTCAAGGCCCCTAGCAAGAGTATCACGCCCAAGAAGACCGTCGTCATCCAGTCCCCGAAGGTCACCCTCTCCCGGGAAGAGCGCATCGAAA
This sequence comes from Myxococcus sp. CA039A, assembly GCF_013336645.1. NCBI lineage: Bacteria > Pseudomonadati > Myxococcota > Myxococcia > Myxococcales > Myxococcaceae > Myxococcus > Myxococcus sp. CA039A. Next base: position 26,605 of record NZ_JABUMQ010000024.1, read on the forward strand.
AACAGACGCTCTTCCACATCTATCAGTGCAAGGGCTTTGATTGCCTCAATCTCTGGGCCTCGGATACCCGGCACAAGAGTTCGCGCTGTCCCTTCTGTGGAAAGGGTCTCTTCGAGCTTGTCAAAGCCGACGAGAAGAACGTGGGGGCGATCGGGCTGGCCTGTCTGATCTGTGGTTGTATGATCTGTTACAGCATCGAGCAGTCAGCCCCCCAGCACTGCCCTTACTGTGGGGAGAACAACCTGTCGCGGCAGTCCAATGAGATTCGCAAGGCCCTGCTGGCCTCGGTGCGTGCGCGGAAGGCGAAGTACCTCGTTGACGAAAGCCTCCAGTCCACGTGCCGCATCAACTTCCGGCAGGACTTCAAGAACTCGATGCCCAGCATCAAGGACATCAGCGGCGTCTGGATGCATCGGCGTCACGTCATCCCCCAGCACCTGCTGCGGGCCGTCTGGAACGCCGCGGTCAAGCAGAACAACGCGGGAGGGAAGCACTTGGAGGTACTGGCCTCGGCGTTGGGGCTGAATGGCAAATTCAAGAACGAACAACACCTCGCCTCGGCCATCCTCTACACCCTCAACGAGAACGCCAAGAACCTCTTCCTCGCGGAAGGCACCCCCAACTCCGCCATTGGCGCGCTGGCTCATTCCCTCCATGAGCTCGCCGCGAAGTACTCGAACCTGACTGTCTCCTCGTCAAACCCCTTGAGTGGGCTCATCGAGGAGTTCAAGTCCATCAAGTCTCCGCCCCAATGGGGCAAGGCCGTCGGGCAGTTGGTCCACGAAATCATTCAGACCTACACCGAGGTCCTCGAGGAGGCGTCCTCGCTCCAGGAGGCCGTGAGCATCGTGGAGGACCTGGCGGACACCGCGAACCTGGACCTCGACACCACGGCCCAGGGGCTCGGCAATCAGAACAAGAACGCCGTGACGCTCTACCTGAAGTTCCAGCAGTGGGAGCAGTCGCCAGGGAGCTGGGATGACTTCATCCAGCTGCTCCTGGCGTTCATGTCCACGGACATGGTGGGCTGAGCGCCATGTCGGCTCACACGCTGGCCCCTCAGTAGGGCTTGTCGCCCTTCACCACGCCGAAGCCGGACGCCTCCGCGAAGACGCCGTTCACCGTCGTGCCTCCATTGTGGATGCTGGGGAACATGGGCTGCATGCTCTGGGGGAACCCGAAGGTCGGCTTCGTGAGCGCGTCGAGGCGGCCGAGCTGCTCCGCCGTCAGCTTCACCTCGAGGGCGCCGACGTTGTCCTCCAGCTGCGACAGCCGCCGCGCTCCGATGATGGTGGAACTCACGCCCGGCTGTGCCTGCACCCAGGCCAGCGCCACGCGCGCCACGGTGCTCCCATGCTCGCGGGCGATGGCCGCGAGCGCGTCGATGAGGGCGTAGGTCTTCTCGTTCAGGTACGGGTCCAGGAAGGCGCCTCGGTCGCCCTTCTGCTGTCCGGCGTTCGCTCGGGTGTACTTGCCGCTGAGCGCGCCGCTCTTGAGCGGGGACCACGGGGTGATGCCGAGCCCGAGCTCGAGCGCCATGGGCACCAGCTCCTGCTCGACGCTGCGCTCCAGCAGGGAGTATTCAATCTGCAACCCGATGAAGGAAGACCAGCCCCGGAAGTGCGCCATCACATTGGCCTGGGCAATCTTCCACGCGGGCGTGTCCGAGACGCCGAGGTAGCGGACCTTGCCGGCCCGGACCAGGTCCTCGAGCGCGGCCATCGTCTCCTCGATGGGCGTGTGGATGTCCCAGTTGTGCAGCCAGTAGAGGTCGATGTAGTCGGTCTGCAGCCGGCGCAGCGAGTTCTCGCACGCGGAGATGATGGACTTGCGGCCCGAGCCACCGCCGTTCGGGTCCCCCGGGTAGAGGTTGCCGCTGAACTTCGTCGCGATGACGAGCCTGTCCCGTCGCGCCGGGTGGCGCCCGACGTGGTCGCCGATGATCTTCTCGGAGTGGCTCTTCGTGTAGAAGTTCGCGGTGTCGATGAAGTTGCCACCGAGCTCGATGTACCGGTCGATGATGTGCTGGGATTCCTCGACGCTCGTCCCCCAACCGAGGTCTTCACCGAAAGTCATGGCACCGAGGCACAGCGGGCTCACGCGCAGGCCTGAACGGCCGAGCGTCACGTAGTGGTTGAGAGGCATGGACGGCTCCAGGGGCGTGCTACATTGTAGGGACGACGAATTAGTTCAAGATGGAATTGGATTAATGTTGAACCAATTTCCGCGCAAGGTGCCATGGCGAAAATCGACGCGGCGAGAATCTGGTCGCTCAACCACCGGCTGTTGATGGCGGTGATTTCCAGTGTCGCCTCCGACATCACCGCACTGGGGCTCGAGACGAAGGAGCTGTTCGTGCTCGCGGAGGTGGACGCCCACCCCTATCCGGCCGAACTGGCGGCATCCCTCTGCATCCCCAAGCCGTCGGTGACGCTGTACGTGAAGCGGCTCGAGGCCGCGGGCTTCCTGCGCCGTGAAATTGACACCGAGGACCTGCGGCGGCACCGGCTGCAGCTCACCCCGGCTGGCCGCAAGGTGATGCAGCAGGGCACCGCGCTGCTCTCCGAGGCGTTCGGCGAGAAGCTCGGACGGCTGAGCGCCGCACAGCAGGCGGAGCTGCGAGCCCTCCTGGAGAAGATGAGCTGACCAGCCAGGGAAGCGGGCCGGGGTCCGTCAGGCAAGCGCCCCTCGAAGGGGCGGAATTCGTGCGCGGGGATGTCGAATTCGCGCGGCCCATTCCGACCTCGAATTGAAAGCGGATTCGAGGTCGGAGGTTCTGCGCATGCGAGCGAAGGCGTCGGTCGAGGCGGATGTGTCCCAGGTGGCGGTGAGAAATGACTCGGGTGTCACGGGGACGGGGCGGCCCGCCCGTCGCGTCGCCCGGAGCGTGGGTGCGGTGCTCGCGGGGCTGCTCGTGAATGCCCTGCTCTCCACGGGGACGGATGCGGTGCTGCATGCCACGGGCATCTATCCCCCGGTGGGGCAGCCCATGTCGGATGCGCTCTTCGGGCTGGCGACGGCGTACCGCGTCGTCTTCGGTATCCTCGGGTTCTATGTGACGGCGAGGCTCGCGCCGGACAGGCCGATGCGCCACGTGTTGTGGCTCGGTGTCGTGGGGCTGGCCTTGAGCACCCTGGGCGCCGTGGCGACATGGGGCAAAGGTCCCGAGTTTGGCCCCACCTGGTATCCGCTGCTGCTCATCGCCACGGTGATGCCGTGCGCCTGGGTGGGCGGACGGCTGGGTGAAGCCCGGCTTTCAGCCGCGAGGCGGACTTGAACGAGGGTGCCCGGTCCCGCGAGCCGCGCTCGCGAGGAGGAGTGCTCCCGCGGAGGCCGAGAACACCGAGTAGTCCAGCGGTGACTTGAGTCCCTGGGAGACGGCCATGGCCGTACCGAACATCGCCAGGAGCAGGGCGCTGCCGAGGGCCACCCGGCGTGGCCAGAGCCCGAGGACCAACGCGGTGCCCAGGAACAGCTCGGCGGCGGTCGCGGACCAGGCGAGGAATGGGATGGTCGACGCGGGCATGAACGCGTTGACCTCTGCCGTGTAGCGAATGAAGTTGTCGAACCTCGCCAGACCGACGTTCCCCGTCCAGACGCCGAAGCGACTGGCGACCGCCGACAGGAACGCGGCCCCGAGCGCGAGCCGCGCGTAGAGGACTCCCACCCGGTCAAGACTCGGGATGGGTGTTCCATGGGCCGCCACCGGGGCCGCGCTCCCTTCCTCGCGGATGCGGTCGGTGGCGACGGCGGGGGTTGAGATGGACGGTTCGCGAGTCATGAGGTCTCCCGGGCCTGGTGAGCTGCCGGGGAGATTCTCGCGTCGCTGGCCACCTGGAAGAGCCAGTTCCGACGGAAGTCACTGGGCCAAACTTCCGACGGACACACGCGGAGGTGCCCTGGCGTCCAGGGCACCTCCGGTCCTTGCTGTCAGTGGAAGAACTCGACCGGGCTGGTGGAGTTCTGCGGCTGCCGCGAGGCGCGAGTCACGATGTCAGCGCTGTTGTTGTCCGTGTCCTGCCCGTTGCCGCGCGTGGCGTGCGCGCCGCCCACGGCCATGACGGCGGTGGTGGAGGAGACGACGGCCTTTCGCTCCAGGCTTCCACCGGAGGCAGGGTGCGAGGGCGCGGCGGTGCCCTCGGGGGCGTTCCCGGTGCCGTAGCCCAGCCGGTCCACGTCGACGTAGACCGTCCCCGACAGGCGCTGGATGCGGATGTGACCGCCCCCGGTCGTGGACGAAGACGAATCGATGTTGTGGGTCGTGTCCGCGGTGACCGCCCCTGCGTAGGCCGTGCCGCCCAGCAGGAAGTAGCCGTGGGCCGGTATGCTCTTGCCAGCGGGGATGGTGTACGCCGTGCCGTAGTTGGTGCCGGTGGCGGACTTGTAGCTGAGCTGCCAGCCGGACAGGTCCACCGCCGCGCTCGTCGGGTTGTAGAGCTCCACGAATTCATCGCGCGCGTTCGCGGTCGTTCCTCCGCTGAACTCGCTGATGACGACGTGGTCCGTCTGCGGCCCCGCGAGCACCGTCACGGAGCCGTAGGTGCCGGCGGGAGGCACGGCCACGCCGTTCTGGTCGCAGTACGTCCACGGTGCGCCCGCGTCCGTGAAGCGATAGCGGAAGCCGTAACGGAACATGCCTGGGGTGGGGATGCTCAGCGCGGCCTTCACCTCGTCGTTGTTGGACCCAGGAGGGTTGTAGCTCGCATTGAAATCCGCCGACGTCCACGTCCAGCCCGCGGGGTCGGTCGCATCCGTGCCATGGCCAAGCTGCGCCTCGATGCGCGGGTAGAAGTCGTTGCCCGTCTGGTTTCGCGTCGTGACATCGAAGCTGTAGAACTGGCTGTAGATGTCATACGGGTCGAACGCGAGGATGCTCGCCGGGTAGGTGCCATCCCCGGTCGGGAACGTCTTCGGGTACTGGATGGCGCAGTAGTTCACCGGCTTCTCGACGTTCATCCCGCACTCGTCGTTGGCCCCGTGAGGGGTGCCCCGGTCGCCGCCCTCGAGGACGCCGGTCGAGTCACACCAGTACCAGGGCTTGGAAGCCGCCGCCGTGCCCACGATGCTGGACGCGAGGCTCATCGCGCGGCCGACCGTCTGCGGGAACGCATTCGTGTATTGGAGGCTGGCCACCGGGGTGCCTTCCTGCGTGAAGGTGATGGACCCGGTATTGTCCAGGTGCACGTTCGTGCCGTACGCGTGGTTCGCGAACACGCCGCCGTTGGTCCCGAAGTTCGCGTTCTGCGCGAGCACCACCCTCGCACCCGGGTCGACCACCAGCGCGTGTCCATGGTTCATCGTGAAGGTCGTGGCCGTGCCCACGCCGTCCACGAAGCTCACCGACATGCCATTCAGGTCCAACAGCTTCGTGCTGGTGTTGGTCAGCTCCACGTACTCCGTGGTGCCCGTGGACGGGGAGTGCATCACCTCCGAAATGGCCAGCTCACCCGCGCCCGGATGCGGCGCATTGGCGCACGCGCCCGCGTGGCAGACGGCGTCCGCGCCAGGGCAGGCCTGCAGCTCCAACTCGCCGAGCTCGCAGGTCGGCTGGCCGGAGACGATGACGCACATCGACGGGTACACCTCCAGGGACGTGCCATCCTCCGCGCAGGTCGGGGCCGGCGGAGTGCAGACGTAGTCATCACAGGGATTGGTGGTGCTCGCGCTCGCGGTGGCCAGGGCACTGCCGTTGCCCGCGCCGTCGAACGTCTTCAGGGCGAAGAAGTACGTCGTTCCCACCTCCAGGCCGGAGACAGTGAAGGACTCCGACGTGCCCGGGGCCTGGGGAGCGCTCACCCCCGTCACCACCGTGGCGGCTTCGAAGGTGGCCTCGGTGATGGCCGCCGTGGCGTACCGGAGGTCGTACCGCGTCGCGGTGCCCAGGTCGCCGTCATCGCCAGGGGCCGCCCAGTCCAGGCGGATGCTGGTACCCGAAAGCACATGGGTCGCGAAGCCAGTCGCCACGGCGGGCGCCACCGTGTCGGAGATGAGCAGGTCCGCGGAAGAGGAGGGCGGCAGGCTGCCCGCGTTGGCCTCGAACCGATACGCGCCCTCGTCGACCACGATGAGGCCGGCGAAGGTCGCCACGCCGTCCACCGGGGTGCGGGTGGGCGAACCCTGGGTGAAGCTTCCACCCGTGAGCGACAACGTCACGTCGGTCTCGGCGTCGGTCACGGTGTTGCCGTACGCATCCCGCAGCGCCACCTGCACGTCCGCCAGCGCCTGTCGCACCGAGCCCGTCGTGGGCGCGGAGACGAACGCCAGGGCGTCGAGTGCGGCCGGAACGATGGACCAGGTGTGCGTGCCTCTCAGGGTCGCGGTCACCACGTCCTCCGCGATGACCTCCTGGTCACCGGCGGTGCGCGGCTCCACGCTGAATACGTGCCGCCCCGCGTCCGCCAGGGTGAACGTGTAGGCGCCGGGAAGCACCGCCTGCGCGTCCGAGGACGAGAACGTCACCGTGGAGGCGTAGCCCGTCGCGACGTTGCCGTAGGTGTCGCGCGCCACCAACTCGTAGCTCTGCGTCTGGCCCGCGACGAACGGCCCCGCGCCCGCGATGACCTCGAAGGACGCGGCGGCGATGGAGCGCACTTCGGCGTCCACCGTGGCGGAGAGGTCCGAGGTGACGGTGTCCGTCGCGGTGAGGGACTGCGTCCCCGCCGTCTTGAACACCAGTCCGGTGAGGAACTTCTGGCCCTGGTCCGCCGAGGTGAAGGTCGCATCCGGAGGCAGCTCCGCCTGCGCGTCCGAGGACGTGAAGTGCACCGTGCCGGCGTAGTCCCGCGCGAGGTTGCCGAAGGAGTCCGTCAGCGACACGCCCGCTTCGAGCGCCTGGCCCGCATCCACCGGCGCCGAGAATTGCCACAGCACCAGCTTCGACACCGGCCCCGCGCGCACGGTGAAGGACTGGCTCTGCTGACTGATGGCTCCCGCCGTGGCGGTGAACGTGAAGGCATCCGCCGTGTCCACGCGCAGCCCCTGGAAGGTGGCTACGCCGTTGATGGCCGACACCGTCGCCGCCGGGAAGGAGGCCTGGCCCGTCAACGTCAGCGTCACCGCGGAGGTGGCCGTGGTGACGACGTCACCGCGTGCATCCTGGAGCGCCACGCGCACGTCCGCGAGCGTCGTGCCCGCCGTGCCGTCCGCGGGCTGCGTCACGAACGCCAACTGCGTCACCTCTGGATGGGCCGTGGACACCGTCAGGCTGTCCGAGCGCGCGGTGTTGCCCTGCTTGTCCGTCACCTTCAGCGCCACATGGTACGTGGTGCCCGTCGCGAGCCCCGACAGCGTCACGGTCTGCACGGTGCCGGGAGGCACCGGACTTCCGCTGGCCACCAGCGTGCCGGCCTGGAAGGCCGCGTCAGAATCGATGGGAGACGTGGCGTAGCGCAGTTCCTGCGCCGTCAGCGTCCCTTGGGTGCCGTCATCGCCCACGCCCGTCCACTGCACGGTGAGGCCCGTCTCCGTCGCCGCCGTCTGCGTCAGCACCGGCTTCGCGGGCGCCACGTCATCCACCACGGTGAGGTCCGCGCTGCTCGTGCCCTGCAGCCCATCCGCGGTGGCGTTCAGGCGGGCGACTCCATGGCCCGCGATGCTGAGTGTCGTGAACGTCGCGACGCCGTCGACTGGACCCGCCTCCGTCGTTCCCGACAGCGTGAAGCCCGCCTGCGAGAGCGACAGGCTCACCGTGGGGGTGCTCACGCGGGCCGTGTTGCCGAAGGCGTCCTTCAAGATGACTGCCACGGTGCCCAGGGATGCACGCGTCGACACGCGCGTGGGCTGCTGCGTGAAGGCGAGGAGCGCGGGAGGCCCGGCGGTCACGTTCACATGAAGGGTGAACGAGATGGCGCTCGTGCCGTCATCCAGAGTCAGTCGCTGGCTCCCGGCGGTCTTGAAGGTGATGCCCGTGAAGGTGAACTGCCCCGCGTCCGAGGGCGTGTACACATGCGCGGCGGGAAGACTCGCCGCCGCGTCCGTGGACGTCAGCGCCATCGTGCCCGTGTAGTTCGTCACGGTGTTGAAGTACGCGTCCTGCACCGTCACCTGGAGATCCTGCGCCACGCCCGCCACCGCCGACTCCATCTGCGTACTCAGCCCCACGGCCGCCGGAGCGCCGGGGTTCACCTTGAAGGAGGAACTCGTGGCCGGCTCGAGCCCCGGAGCGTTCGCGGTGAACTGGTAGGTGTCGCCCGCCCGCTTCAGCACCACGTCCGGAAAGAGCGCCACGCCGTCCACCGCCGTCACCGTCAGCTGGCCCTCTGGGAAGACGACACCCACGGAGGCCAGCGACAGCGTGACCTCCGCCGTGGCGTTGGAGACCGTGGCCCCGGTGGCGTCCTGGAGGACGACCTCCAGGCCAGCGAGAGGAACACCCGCCACGCCATCCGGAAGGGCCTGCCGGAACGCGAGGCGCGAGGCCGTGGGGGTGACCGCGACAAACTCCACCGTGGCGGTGGCGGTGAGCGGAACCGTCAGGCCTTTCGCGTCCTTGACCGACGCCCTCACCGTCTTCACGCCTGGAGCCGTCGATACCACCAGCGCACGCGCCGAGCCGTCGCTGCCCGTCTGCCCCGGAGGTACCGCGATGGAAGCTCCCTCGCCGTCCACCGTCACCGTCACGGCGCGCCCGGACATCCGCGCGCCGTCCTTGCCCACCACCGTCACGGTGACGGCGGCCTGGTCCGTGCCGTTGGCGAGCACACCCGTGGGCTTGTCCACCGCCACCGAGGAGGCCGCCGCGTCCACGGTGTCCTCCGCTACGGGAGGAGGTCGCGGTGCGCTCCCGGAGTCGTTACAGCCGAGCGACAGACCCAGACACAACACGCTCAACCCCAGACAGCGGGCGAGCCCTTCGAAACGTGGGGACATGGATGTCTCCGTCCAGCGGGCGGCCCCCGCGCGGCAGTGCCTGCGTTCGCGGGGTTGCACTGCTTTCTAGCAGACATCCCTCGTTGCCACGACAGCGGGGATGGAACATTGTGGTTCAACTGGAGTCCTGAAATTCCCCGTCTGTCTGGAGGAGCGGGGCGTGACCTGGGGTGTCGAGGGGGTGATGACGGACTCGCCTGGGTCGCGGGACATCGATGACACCGTGGGGCTCCTTTGTGTTCGGGCAGGTCCCGTCAGGGCTGCCGGGCGGCTCGTGGCGCTGGCGTTCCGCCTCCGCGGGTCTGGGCGGATGGGGGCGACCTGACCGCTACTGTCTTTGTGTCGTGCGAGCCTCCACACTGGCGTGCTCCCACGCTGTCTTGAAAAGGCTCCTCTTGCATGAGTGCCTACACCCCCAGGATTCCGAAGGACCTGGCGACGATTCACGACGCCGCGCGGGGGCAAGGCCAGGGTGGCACGACAGTCCAATGTCTGGCGAACTCCTCGCATCCTGTGAGCCGGCTCAGCGCCATTCAGGACACCGCCACCCAGAGCCCTCGTGTTCAGCGGTTGGTGCAGATGAAGGCGCGGCTCCAGCACGGGGGCACCGCGCAGCGGAAGCCGGTTGAGGCAAACAGGACCGGCATGTCGGATGAACTCAAGACTGGCATTGAGTCGCTCTCCGGCGTGAGCCTGGATGACGTACGCGTTCACTACAACTCCACCAGGCCGGCCCAGCTTCAGGCGCTTGCGTACACCCAGGGGGCGGACATCCATGTGGGACCGGGCCAGGAGCAACACCTGCCCCATGAGGCCTGGCACGTGGTGCAGCAGAAGCAGGGCAGGGTGACTCCCACCCGGGACTTCAACGGCGCGCCGGTGAATGACTCGCCCGCGCTGGAGTCAGAGGCGCAGGTCATGGGCGACAGGGCCACCCTTCAGCCCATGATGGCGGGCTCGCTCCACGAACCTCCCGTGCAGCGGATGACCGGGACGCAGGGGGCCGCGCCAATCCAGTTGATGCGCGTGGTCCGTTGGATGGATGCTGGAAAAGAGAGTGATTATATCTCGAAGCTGGGGGCCCAGGACCCCGAGGCCTATGCCAGGCTTCATCGCGAGCTGGTCGGTGGCGGGCGAGGGGGCATCCTGCAAGCGATCGACAGGCATGGGCAGGGAATGCTGGGGGACGAAACGCCCTTTGTCTCCGTGGCTGTCAACCCCTACTCCCTTTCCTGGGGGACTGACGACTCGGAGAGTGGCGTGGGTGATATCCTGCAGGGCGCCCGCCATGATGTCTGGTTCGATGTGCCTGACGAGTACCTGTATCCGGGCTCGACCGAGCTGTCTCAAAGTGAGACGGAATTGCTCGTCCTCCTGCCGCCGGGTGTCAGCCTTGAACGCTACATCGCGACCCGCGCAACGCAGCGGGGCCAGGAGCCATTGATCAAGGGCAATCCGTGGAGGGGGATGACGACCGAGGAGCGGCGGACCGAACTAAGGCGGTTGAACCCTGAGTTCACGAGATTGGCGGTTCGCGGCTCACGTGAAGGCGAGCCTGGCTCGTTCGTGATGCGGCAAGAGGTGGTCCCGGCCCCATGGGAGGCGCAAGCGGGGGGCAATGGAGCGCTCGACTTCGGCGGGTTGCCCAGGGGCATCCAGGAGCGAGTCATCGACCTCGCGGCCGAGAACTGGGCAGGGGGCGCGGCTGCTTTCAGGCAGGGACTGGCAGGGGGCCAGGCATGGGCGCGCGCGCATCTGGAGAGCACCCTGCGCGACAATGAGGCCGGAATCCGGAGGGCCATGTCGTAGCGGTGGACCATGCGGGCCCATGTGTGGGGCCCGCGCGGCACGCAGGGACTTCGCTAGTCGTCGCCGTAGTACGAGGCGGTCGCGGTGAGGGTGGCGGACCACTGGCCCGTCAAGTTGTCGTAGACGCGGATGCGCTGCGTCAGCGTGTCGTACTTGTTGATGACGGTCATGCAGCTATAGCCCGTGTCCTGGTAGTAGCCATGCCCGTAGCAGGAGTCGAGGAACTGGATGGTGTAGCGGCCACCCGTCTGGTCAATCCCGAGGACGCCCCAGGAGACAATCGTCGAGTACGCGCTGCCACTGGCGGAGCAGGCATATGCGGAAAGGTAATCCCAGTTTGGCGTGTCCACGAAGCAGGCCGGCATGGCACTGGAGACATTCAATCCCTGGGGTTCGGATGCGCGAGGCTCCTCGGCCAGCACTGCGGAGGACAGCGACATCGCGGCGGCAACAGCGACTCCAGCAAGCGAACGGTGCATGGACACCTCTCCTGTGAGTGGCGCGAGCATGGTAGTGATTGTGGCCTTGAATGACAATCGCCGGGCGCGTGGGACAAAGGCGCGCTCCAGGGCGTGAATTGGACCCACGGCAACCACTTACCGCGGCTGTTCGCCCTTCGGGGGGAAGGTCCCCGGGCGGCTGGGGTCAGTGGGTGATGACCCGCGCCCCTTTTCCGTGCTCTTTTCGGGTCCTGCGTCCAAGGAGGTTACGTGCTTCAAATGCGTCCAGGCTGTGAGTGCTGTGATCGCGACCTGCCACCCGACTCGACGGATGCCCGCATCTGCACCTTCGAGTGCACGTTCTGCGTGAGCTGCGCGACGGAGCGACTGAAGGGCATCTGCCCCAACTGCGGCGGCGAACTCACGACGCGCCCGCGTCGGCCCGCCAGCAAGCTCGCGGCATACCCTCCGTCCACCCAGCGCGTGTTCAAACCGCAAGGGTGAGCTCAGCGAGAGGGAAAGCCGGTTGCTTCGTGTACGTCTCACCCCGCGCCGGGTACGGAAACACCGGGGGACACCTCGTTGTCACAAGTCATTGTGACAAACGGAGTGGCCCTGGTTTCCCGGCCGAGGCACCGCGCGACGCCGCTCTGCTCGCGTCGTGGCATGTTCTTGAGAGAATCGTCGCTCAACCTTGACGTTTCCGCCGGGGAAGGAGGGTGCATCTTGCGCGGACCTGGATGTCCAGCAACCCATCAAGGAGCCGGAACTCTCATGTATCCCCGAAGATTGGTGACGCTCCTCGCGGCGACGCTCGCCGCGTGCATCACGATTCCCGGTGCGGCCCCCGCCGGAGACGACGCGCTCGCGGTGCGCGCGGCCGAGGAATCCCGGTCGGAGCACGCGCCGCCGCGCCGACTCAACGTCCAGGTGGGCGCTCGTCCCTACTACCTGGTCGAGGACATGGATGAGAGCCCCCTGAAGCGCAGGCTCCAGCAGTGCTCGGAGGGGCCGTTCTCCCGGACGGAGTTCTCCATCGGCCATCGCGGCGCGCCGCTCCAGTTCCCGGAGCACACGAAGGAGTCCTACGAGGCCGCCGCGCGCATGGGCGCGGGCATCCTCGAGTGCGACGTCACCTTCACGAAGGACCGGCAGTTGGTGTGCCGGCATTCGCAGTGCGACCTGCACACCACGACGAACATCCTCGCCATTCCCGCGCTGGCGGCGAAGTGCACGCAGCCCTTCCAGCCTGCGGACCCCACCACCGGCAAGCCCGCCTCCGCGCTCTGCTGCGCCAGCGACATCACGCTCGACGAGTTCAAGCAGCTGTGCGGGAAGATGGACGCCGCCAACCCCTCGGCGGCCACGGTGGCGCAGTACCTGGGTGGAACGGCTCCCTGGCGCACGGACCTCTATTCCGCGTGTGGCACGGTCCTGTCCCACAAGGAGAGCATCGAGCTCTTCAAACGCCTGGGCACGAAGTTCACTCCGGAGCTGAAGGCCCCGAGTGTCCCCATGCCGTACCAGGGCACCTATACGCAGGCCGCCTATGCTCAGCAGATGCTGGATGAGTACAAGCAGGCCCGCGTCCACCCGAGCCAGGTGTGGCCGCAGTCCTTCAACCTCGACGACGTGAAGTACTGGATTCAGCGCGAGCCGCAGTTCGGCAGGCAGGCCGTCTACCTGGACGGGCGCTATGAGATTCCGGGCACCCGGTTTGATCCGAACGACCCGAGCACCTGGGTGCCGGGCATGGACGAGCTGGCCGCGTCGGGCGTGGAGGTCATCGCGCCGCCCATCTACGTGCTGCTCACGCTGGATGCGCAGGGGAGAATCATCCCGTCCGCGTACGCCAGGGCGGCGAGGGCCGCGGGTCTGGACATCATCGCCTGGTCCCTGGAGCGTGACGGCCCGCTGGCGAAAGGCGGCGGCTTCTATTTCCAGTCCGTCAAGCAGGCCATCAACAACGACGGCGACATGCTCGTCGCGGTGGACGTGCTCGCCCGGCACGTGGGTGTCATCGGCATCTTCAGCGACTGGCCGGGCACGGTGACGTACTACGCCAACTGCATGGGTTTGTAGACCGGGTTCAGGACGTTCAAGGAGGATTCTGTATGCGATTGGACCGTCGTGACTTCCTTCGTCTCTCCGCGCTGGGTGGCGGGGCGCTGGGCATGGGACCTGGATTCTGGAAGGGGGCGTATGCCGCGCCCGCGCAGCCGGGGCCGAGCCCGTACGGGGCCATGTCCGGCTCGCCGGATGCCAACGGGGTGAGACTGCCGGCGGGGTTCTCGTCGCGCATCCTCGCGCGCTCGGGGCGGGCCGTGGCGAGCACGGGCTACACGTGGCATTCCGCGCCGGACGGGGGCGCCTGCTTCGCGCTCTCCGATGGCGGTTGGGCCTACACGTCCAACAGCGAGCTGTCCTCGGGGGGCGGCGCGAGCGCGCTGCGCTTCGAATATGTGCAATGACTTGGCGCGGCCAGTGAACTGGCGGATTGAAATGTGTCGTTGCTCGGGAGCGGGGTGAGAGGGTCGGCGCCAGTTTGTCATCGTCCCCATGGACGGCAGGCGCGGAGGCGCTGCTGCTGGCTACGGCGCGGACGCGGAGGGTGAACGTGGAGCTGGCGCGGCAGGAGGAGTGGTTGACGTGGCAGGCCCGGACCTGCGTCCCGGCGCGCGTTTCTGTTCAGCAACCGACCTCAACTCATCGAAGCCTTCACTCCTCCTGTCGCTTCGACCCGCGCGCCTGTCGTCCCAGCGACCGCTGCTGGAAAAGGCCTTGATTCACCCGCGCGCGTGCGCTCCAAGCTTCACCACTTCACGAGCACACGCCGCGAGGGCGTGTCGTTGCGCAAGGTGGCGGGCTTCATGGTCTCGATTCGTTCCAGCGTTCTCTCCTGCATCGTCGTGCTCGGCGTCATCGTTGCTTGCGGGAAGGACTCCACTCCGCCTCCCGTCGATCCACCCGACGCGTCCGTGCCGGAGCAGTGCGACGGCGGCGGAGTCGTGCTGTGTGGCGGCTCCTGTGTGAACACCGGGGCCGACCCGGCGCACTGCGGTGGCTGCGGCAATGCCTGCGCGGCTGGCCAGGGCTGTGAAGGGGGCGTCTGCGTCCTGCGCTGTCAGATTGACGGCCAGCAGGTCGCGTCAGGGACGGTGAACGCGGCGAACGCGTGCGAACAGTGCGTACCTGAGACCTCCGCGACCGCGTGGACGCCACGGGCGGACGGGACGCAGTGCGGCGCGGGACAGGTCTGCTCGGCGGGCGCGTGCGGCCCGAAGTGCTTCATTGACGGCAGCCTCTACGACGAAGGCACACCGAACCCGGCGAACGCTTGCGAGGCGTGTCTGCCCACGACGTCGACGACGCAGTGGTCGGCGCGGGGGAGCATTCCCCTGCTGGTCGGCGGTGAAGACATCACGGCGCAAGGTTGGAGGGCGATCACCCAGGCGCCGAACACGCTCACGTACGGCGAGGACTACGTTCGCCTGGAGACGTCGACGAACAGCGGAGCGCGGACGAGCGGGCAGTTGCTCCTCACGCGGGCGAACGTGGTCGACGCAACGAAACCCTTCAAGCTCGTGGTGACGGCGCAAGTCGAGTCGGCGAGCCGCCACAACCAGCTCGACAGCGGCGCCGCCATCCTGGGGAGCTTCACGTCTCCGTTCGGCAACTCCGTGGACCGTTCGCAGATGATCTACCTCGACAGCGCGGCGATCGGCTGGGCGGACGACACGCAGTCCGCGGCGTTCCCGGTGATCAGCGGCGGGTATCATGTCTACGAACTGGCGGTGGATGCGGCGAAGGTGGCCACGGTGAGCATCGACGGCGTCGCGAAGCTCACGCGGAACAACTTCATGGCGGACGGGAACATCGCCATCGGCGACCAGACCAACGACCCGAACGTCGATGGCGTGATGCGCATCAAGTCCGTCGAGCTGCTCTGCCCCTGAGGCTGGTGGGGGCCGCGACGCATGCGAGGGGTGGGGCCCGCTCGGTCCTGCCCGCGGAGCCTTCCATCCCAGCTGGAAGGCACGGGGTCGTCCTTGCCAGAAAGGTGCTTCCCCGCGGCGTCCCGTCCGGGGGCCCGCGCGCGGAGGGGTTGGCAGATACGGGCCGAACGGGGATGCTTACGGGAATGACCTGGACACAAATTGGCATCTTCGCCAGCGTCTTCGGAGTCGGCCTTGGGGTAGCGAGTGTCATTGGCTACGTCCGTTGGCGGCACTGGACGCAGCAACTCCAGACCTGGCAGGACTTCGCCAACACTCGCGGCTGGTCCTTCACTGCGACGTCCGGGTTCATGTACTCCGCGGGGACGCTGGTGATGAAGGGCCGCCACGCCGGGCGGACGATTACCGTGGAGACCGAGCACCGGGGCTTTGGCAGGAGTTTCCACATCGTCACCATCATCCGGCACGGGCTGGGTGACGGCTTTCCGCGCGAGGTGACCATCCGGCCCGAGACGCTGGGCGACACGTTCCTCCGACTGTTCGGCGTGAAAGACGAGGATGTTGGAGATGCCGGCCTCGATAAAGCGTTGGACCTGAGGAACGTCACTCCCAAGGCCCGCGCCTTCCTCCTCAACGCGGAAATGCGGCGGCCCCTGCTGAACCTGGCCCACGTCTTCGAGACCTTCTCCATCGAGAGCGGCGTCCTGACGGTGGAGGTGATCGCCGTCCCGCGCACCTCCATCGAGCTGTATGGATTGCTGACGCCCGTGCGTGAACTGGCCGACGCTGTCCGGGGCGCGCGCGGCCCTACCGACTGATGGCCCCGACGAATCGCGCGAGCACCTCAATGGGCAGGCGAGGGTAGAGTGGCCTCGGAGGTGGCATGCGCCTTCGTCTTTTCCATCACGCGTTGTGGGTCCTGTCGGTCCTGCTCTTGACGTCCGCGGTGGCCGAGGAGCCCTCGGCCAGGGGGCCCCATTTCATCGAGGGGCTCGTCGTCTCCTCCTCGGGGCCGGTGCCCGACGTGGAGGTGCGAGCCACCTTCCGTGAGCACGTCCTGAGCACCCGCACCGACGCGCGAGGCCACTTCGTGTTCCGAGGCGTGGCCGGCGCACCATGGGGCCTGACAGCGACGCGTGGCTCCGAACTGGGGACCCAGAGAGTGACGATGGTGATGGGCAACGAGCGCTTCGTGGGAATCGAGCTGGCACCGCCCCGGGTCGTGAAGGGCCGTGTGCGCGGGGCGGCCGGCACTCCCCTGAAGGGCGTTCGGGTCCGAGCAGGAATCCAGCAGCGCCTCGGGCTGCTGAAGTACCAGGAGGTGCTCACCGGCGAGGACGGCGGGTTCGAGGTGCCTGTGCCCGGGTTCTCGCCCATCGCGGTCCTGGTGAATGCTCCCGAGCACGTGTCGCGGTACATCGCCCCCGTCTCGGTGGTGGCCCCGCTGGACGTGGTCCTCGAGCGCTCGGAGACGCTGCGGGGCGAGGTCGTCGACAGCGATGGGAAGCCCGTGGTCGGCGCCTGGATTCACCTCAAGCACTACGGCCGAGTGGGCTTCCCCTCGACGTGTTTCTGGCCGCCGCCGCTCTCGGCCCAGACGCGGGCCGACGGCTCCTTCGAGCTGCCGGAGCTGGCGCGGGGCCGCTATTCCTTCCTGGTCGAGCCCAAGGACCGGCTCTCCGCGCTGGGCGAGGTGGTGATTCCCTCACAGAAGGTGCGCTGGGAGGTGCCCGCGGGTGGGCGATTGACTGTCGCCGTCGTGCTCCCCAAGGGATTGACTCATCCGATATGGGTGCACGTGGACGGGCCGCTCGGGCACCGCGATGTCCGAACCTCCTCCAGGGCTCGGCGTCCGGATGAAGCAGGGCGCGCGAGCTTCGATGGGATGGTTCCCGGCAGGTACCTCGTGTCCTTGAGCTTCGACGTGCTGGAGGAGTATCGGAGGGTCTCCCGTGAGTTTCGCTTCGAGGGCGAAGCGCGGACGCTCACGTTGGACCTCCAAGGCGCTCGCCGCTTTCGTGGCCGGCTCGTCGACGAGCGCGGCGTGGCCATCCAGGGCGGGCACGCGGAACTCAACCTGGAGCTGACAGGAGGGACGAAGCTGCTGATTCGCCGGGCGACGGCGCGCAACGGGGGCTTCGCGTTCGAGCACGTTCCGCCGGGCGAGGCGAGTGTGTTCGCGGACGCGCAGGGCCATGACGAATCGCAGCGGGTGAAGGTCCTGGATGAGCAGCCCGAGCCGGTCCGGCTCGTATCGAAGCGCGAGGCGAGTGTCCGCGACGCGGTCCGGGTGAGTGGCCGGGTGGTGGATGCTCGGGGCCGTCCCATCCCGTCCTTCCAGGTGGCGCACCAGTCATTCGAGAACGCGCAGGGGCGCTTCTCCTTGTCCTTCCCTGTCGAAGGGAACAAGCCCCTGTACGTGAGCATCTCCGCGGAGGGGTTCGCTCCCGAGCTCCGGAAGCTCGCGCCTCGCGCCGGGGCGACAGTCCGTATCGGGGACATCAAGCTGGGGATGGGGCGGCTGCTCACGGGGCGCGTGGAGGCACCGAACGGGCAGGGGCTCTGGGAGGCCACGGTGCGGTGCAGATGGCCCGAGCTGCCCGGACGTGACGGGCCGGATGTCTGCTTCGGAGCCACCTATCCGGATGGAAGTCTCTATCTCTCAGGCGTTCCCGACGAGCCCTTCCTGCTGGAGATCCAACATCACGAGTGGCCGAGGACGCGGCGGCTCATCCCCGCGGGTGTCGACACCGCGCACCTGCGTCTGTCGCCCGGGCTCACGCTGGAAGGCGTGGTGAGGGATGCCCGGGGCCTGCCCCTGGAGTCGGGCGGCGTGCTCGCGCGAATCGATGGAGAGGACCACTTCGGGACGCTCTCGACGGACGGGACCTATGTCCTGCGGGTCCCGCCCGGGGCCGGCGCCATCGAGGTGCTCAATCGACCCAGTGAGCCGGTGCCCTTCGAGGGCGCTGAAGGCCAGACGGTGCGCGCGAACCTGGTGGTGTTGACGGGAAATTGATGTGAGGCCGACAGGGGCCGGGTGAGAGCTACTTGGGGGCGCGGGCCGGCGTCTCAAGCTCCCGCCGGGCCCTGGACTTGGAATCGTCACTCGAGCAGCTTCCCATTCAAGTCGTACCGCTCGCGTCCTTGGCCGACTCACCGGCCGCACCCAGCGCCACGCCTGGCGCGACGAATCACCTCCAGCCGCGCTCCTGGCGTGACGCCGCGGCCCCGCTGCCCACCCAAGCCGGAGAACCTCCCGTGTCAGACTCATCTCGCTCCCTCTTCTTTGGCGCCAATGCCGCGCGGACCGGTCACTTCGAGGGAGCGGGACCTCTCGTGGTCAAGAGGGCCCGCTGGAAGTTCGCGCCGAGTTCGCCCGTGACCACTCGCAACACGCCTGCAATCCATGATGGCGTGCTGTTCGCGAACTTCGATAACGACAAGCTCTACGCGCTCGACCTCTCGAAGGGAAAGGAGCTGTGGAACGTGCGGGTCGGAGGGGGCGTTCCCGAGAGCATCTCGAATCCGATGGTTGCGCATGGGTTGCTCTTCGTCGTCGGTGGCGGGCAGTGCCACGCCGTTGACCTGGGCACGCACGCCATCCGCTGGAGCGTCTCGTGCGACGCCGAGGCGACCTCCTCTCCCATCGTTGTCGACGATGACGTCTACGTGGGAACGCGGCTCGGTGAGGTGGTCGCCATCGACGCGCGCACGGGAGCCGAGCGATGGCGCGTGCAGCTGCGCCGTGGTGAGAGCGTGCAGTCCGCGGTCAGCGTGACGCGCGAGTACGTCGTCGTCGGGACCAGCCAGGGCTTCGCCGAGGGCCACGTCGTCGCGCTCGACCGCGCCACGGGAGTCGAGCGATGGTCGGCGAAGGCCGGTGCGATGGGCCATGGCGGAGCGCCCGCCATCAACGGCAGCACGGTCTATGCCCTGTCCGGCATGGGGAAGCGCCTTCGCGCGCTCGACCTCGCCAGCGGCAAGGAGCGTTGGGCCTACGAGACGCGCGGCGCGCTGTGGGGGACGCCCGCCGTCGCGGATGGCGTCGTGTGCTTCACCGGTGATCACGCGATTCTCCACGCACTGAACGAAAAGACCGGGAAGGAGCTTTGGTCAGTCACGCTCGACAAGTCGCCTGCCGCCACGGTCTCGCCGGCAATCGCAGGGGGCGTCGTCTACATGGGGGCTGGCAACGCCATCCACGCCTGGACGTTTCGGGAGGGAACAGAGCGCTGGCGGTGGAAGGCGCCCTACCGCGTGACGACGGCGCCGCTCGTCGCCGACGGCACGGTCTACGTGGGCTGTGAACGCGCGGTCATCGCGCTGGCGTAGCGTCCGGGTCCGGACCCGCCCCTGAATCGTGTGCGGTGGGTTCGGAGAGGCAGCCGAAAGGCCTCACGGCCGCCTTGCCGAGGGGCGTCGTGAAGGAGGGGGCTGTGCCGCGTCGACCGCGGTCGAGGGAGCGATGTCCTTCCCCGAGAGTGTCTCCAGGTACGCACAGAGCATGTCGGCCAACGCATCGGAGTAGCTGGCAATCTCCGAGGGTGTTCGAGGCCTCTCCGAGAAGGATTTCCCCACTGCGCTGAGCGTCGTCATGACGAGATCTCCCGCGAGCATGCGCGCCGGTCTGGGTGTTGTGGGCAGGGCCTCGCGCATGAAGCCCTCGAACGTGGCCTTGCTCGAGGCTCGCACCTCGCGGGCTTCGGGCGCATCCCGATAGAGAGGCGCGGCGTCACTCAGCGCGACGCGGACCGCGGCCTCGTCGCACTCGGATTGGATGAAGGTGTGAACGAGAGCGCGGAGCCGTGCAAGCGGCGGACGCGTTGTGTCCTCGAGCAGCTTCCGAGTGAGCGCGGTCGTCTGTCGCCACTCGTCTGCCTGGAGTCGGAAGAGGACCGCCGCTTTGTTCGGGAAGTACTGGTACAGCGACCCGACGCTGACGCCGGCCTTCTCGGCCACGCGTGCCATCGTGAAGCGCGGGGCTCCCTCCTTCGCCAGAACCTGAATAGCCGCGCGGAGGACCGCGTCGACGAGGTCGTTCGAGCGCGCCTGTTGGGGCTCTTTTCTCGTGGAGATTCGAGGACTTCGTCGCGGGCTCATGCGCACTCCCGTCAATGCGAATTGTGAACCTGAATGATTCGTCGCATTTTGTCCAGCGTCACACTTGATGCCGCACGGAACGGAGCAACCGATGACCACGCTGACCGAAAGCCCTCTTGCCCCCCTGCTCAACCGCTTGTTCGAAGAGGCCGAGGCGGTGTCGCCTCTCGCCATCCCGGAGATAGCGGCGCTCTCGCGCGAGGAGCGGGAGCGCATGATGCGAAGCAAGACGGACTACCTGGAGTTCTACGGACGGCTCAAGAACGCCGCGCTGGCCGTGTCGCGCGAGACGGGCCTCCTGCTCTACATGCTGGCGCGCGGTTCGGGCGCGCGGACCATCGTCGAGTTCGGGACGTCGTTCGGAATCTCCACGCTGCATCTGGCCGCCGCACTCCGAGACAATGGTGGGGGCCGCGTCATCACGAGTGAATTCGAGCCGTCGAAGGTCGCTCGTGCACGAAGCAACCTCGAAGCGGGCGGCCTCGCGGACCTGGTGGAGATTCGCGAAGGAGATGCACTGAAGACTCTCGCGCTCGACATCCCCCCGCGGGTCGACATGCTCCTGCTCGACGGGGCGAAGGCGCTCTACCCGGACATCCTGCGAATGCTCGAGGGCCAGCTCCGTCCGGGGGCGCTCATCGTCGCCGACAACGCCGACGACAGCCCCGACTACCTCGCGCGGGTTCGAGACCCGAGGAGTGGCTATCTCTCGACGCCATTCGCGGAGGACGTCGAGCTGTCCATGCGGCTCGGCTGAAGTGTGAGGACAGACGCGACATGAATCGCGAGTCCCCGGGTTGCCCACCGACAGCCCCGCTTCGACTTCATGGAGCTGTGGTGGGCAGACCTGAGGCGGCCCACGCATGGCACGAGGGTGAAACGGAAGGCCCGCACTGCTCGCCGACGATGTCCGAGCCCAGGCTCACGCCCACACTGTAACGCGGCCTGGAAGGGATTGTCGGGGCCGGTCATTCGGACTCAGCCCGGAGTGCCGGAGGGCGCCGACGACTGTTCGAGCGTCAGTGATTCGATGCATACCTGTGCCGTGCTTGCTTCGGACGTCGCTTGCTCCGCCGCGCTCGCTTCCTCGGTCAATGAGGGCGACCCACCCAGCCCCCCTCCACATTCGCAGGGGCCAAAACGGCTGTTGACGCAGTAGCGCACGCTCATCGAACCGTCGGGACAGAGGCACGTCTGGGTGTCTCCGTCCTGACAGAAGGCCAGTGCACTTCCAGTGGGGAGTGCCAGTGCAGCCACCAACAGCAGTCCCTGCATGAGTTTCGAAGTCATACGCGCACTCCTGGGGTTGGACCCGGACATCCGGATTCATTCGCATCATGAACCCGATGTCTGCGCATGGCCATGCGGGAAATCCCTATCTTCTCGTGAGGTCGTCAGTCGCCGTGGCGACCCGCGGGGAAGCAAGGGCCGCACCGGTCAGCGACAGAGAAGGTTGTCTCCTGGAGGGTATCCAAGGCCCAGGCTCCTCGCGGAGGAAGGAGGGGCCCAGGGCTTGTTCGACGAGTGCTACTCTTGTAATGGAATGAACATCGGGAACTCAGTTCCAGGAGAAAAATCCATGTGGGGAGCGATGGTCATCCGGGGCGTGTTGCTGGCGACGGGGCTGCTGGTGATGGGATGTGGTGGGTCGGGCGTTCCCTCTGAAGTGGAGGAGGACGTCGCGTCTCGTGAGGAGGGCCTGCACCCGATCTGCCACTCTCTGTACCGCGTGAAGTTCTACACCAACAGCGCCTACTCGACCCTGAGCGGGGAGGGGGCGTGTCTCACCTGTGAGCAGGCGATGACCCTCTACTACGGCCTGCCCACCAGCTACGCGGTCTACGAAGACGTGCGCGACATCTGCTTCTAGCGGATGAAGTTGTTGGGCATGCCGAGCATCTCGTTCGGGAGGTGCTGGGGGAGCTGCGTGACGAAGACGGGCTCGAGCCAGCGCTGTAGACTCATCCCTCATGTCTCCAAAGGCCCAGCCCTACACGACGCTCACCGGTGCGCGGTTCGAACCCCTGGCAACGGAGGTGGGCCTCGAGCGCTATTCCCTGATCGAGGTCAGCGATGATTCGGTCAACTACGAGGACCTCTTCGGCGGACGTGACGTCACCTTCGTGGTGCACGAGGGCACGCTCTCGTTGAGTGGTCCGACGTACGTGGGCAATGAGGATCCGATGGTGTGCGTCGTCGAAGGGGACGTCATCGTCGACGGCCCGCTGGTGATTCGCGACGTGGGCGTCTACGTGCCGCTGTGGATCAAGGGCTCGCTGATTGCGAGCGACCTCGTGTTGGTACACGAGGCGCAGGTGTTCATCGAGGGGGACCTCAAGCTGACCGGCAATCTCGTCACAAATGGGACGGATGCGACGCATCTGGTCGTCCACGGTGAGGCCCAGGTCGGCGCGTGGCTGCGGCCGAGTCAGAGAGGAGCCATCTATCTGCCGGCGTCGATTCCGGACCCCATCGAGGGAGATGCCCTCGTGGCTCGGCTTTCGCCCACGCTCAGCTCGTCACAGTCGTGGGTCGAGCACGTGCTCGCGGGGCAGCGGCTGCTGCGCGACTGAGGAAGAGGGACGGTCAATGCATAGGAGGGATGGGAGCCCCCTGCACGTACGGCAAGACCCGCCGCCTGCCTCCACACCTCACGCAGGCGAACACGTTGAAGTCGAACGTCCTCCTCGAATGGCCTTTCGGGAGGACGACGGGGACTCAGTCCAGTCGGCCCCGAAGTGACGGCTCGAGCTGTTGCAGCAGCTCTCGGGCCTGCTCTTCCTCCGTGAGGTGACGCTCGTAGCGCAGCCGGCCCGCAGCGAGCTCCCAGCAGTCGAGGATATCCTCGCACTGCGTGAGGATGGCGTACCAGCGCGCATCCTCGAGCAGCGGCGCGGCACTCTCGAGGATGCGCTGCGCCAGCGCGTACTGCGCGTACACCATGTCAGCGCCGGCCGGCATGAACTCGAGGTAGAGCGACGCGGGCGGCAGCGGGGTGCTGTCACTCAGGTTGAAGCGCGGCCCACGACGGCCGGACCCTGGCTCGAACAACCCGATTGCGTTGCGCGGCGGCCCCCCTCCCATGTCCGGGTTTCGCGCCAGCGCCTCGGCCACCAGGCGCCGCGCCTCCTCCTCGCTTCCAGCCCGGACGGGGAGCATGGCGGTCCATCGGGGGTGGAGCGGAGCGACCTGCCAGACGCGGACGGTATGCATCAGCGAGGACCCGAGCCCCTCCATGTGCGCCGAGGGCGCCTTGCTGCCGGGCGGATCTCGCTTCATCGACTGCCCAACATAGAGCAACCGAACAGGTGCGTCGACCTGCCCGAACTCGGGCCATGGGAATCTCGCGCACGCTCGACCTCGGCGAGGGAGACCAGTCCGATGGGTGGACCGGCCACCTCGAATCAGCTCACGACGGCGTCACCTTCCCTCGGGTCCGAGGCCCCCAATCCGCGCGAGCAGTGGGGGCCTCGCGTCATCGCCTACGGGCGCTGCTGAGCGAGCAACCACTCGTAGAGGTTCGGGGAGTGATACGTGTGGTCCGTGTAGTAGGCCCGGGTGTAGGCCGCATGTCCCACGTTCTCGTAGCGAGTCACCACCGTCGGTGACGGAGGCGCGCAGGCGTTCAGTCGCGCGACGAAGTCCGTGGCCGTCCGCCCCCAACTGCTGTCGTTCGCCCCGTAGAACTGCCAGACCTTCACGTCCGCCTGCGCGAGATGGCACGCGTCGGTCGTCACGTTGTCCAGGTCCGGCGTCCAGATGATGCCGCCGTAGTGGGCACCATCCGTGGGGGCAATGGCCGCGATGCGCTGGGAGTTCGCGAGCGAGAACTCCACGAAGGCGGTGGTACCGAAGCCTCCCAGCGACAGGCCCGTCAGGTACACGCGCTTGGGATTGATGCGCAAGCCGGCCTGCGCGACGTCGAGCAGGCGCTCGATTTGATAGGGATGCCAGCTCGAGCCGCTCTCGCTCAACTGCGGGACGAGCACCACGAAGGACTCCGTCACCCCGTTGACTGTGAACTCCAGCGGTTGCCCCGCGTTGATCTGCGCGGGCACGCCATTGGCCAGCGTCCTGGACAGCTCCGTCGTGCCATTGCCACGCTCCCCGATGCCGTGGAGGAAGATGAGCAGCGGCCACCGACGGAGCGGGTCGGCGTCATACCCACGCGGCAACGACTCGTAGTACCCCATCTGACCGTTCCAGAGCTTGGGCACCGTGGTCACCCTCGGCGTGAGGGTGCGCTGGGTGACGGGCGGGGGCGGCGTGCTGGCGCGCCGGTGGGAGAGCATCCAGTGGTAGATGTTGCTGGCCACCGGCTGCGTGGGGGAAGCGCCCGAGCCGATGATCCAATGGTCCCCCGTCGTGGGGCGCGTGTAGCGCGGCGCAGGGTCCGGCGCGGGGGCGCAGGCGTTGAGGCCGTTCACCGCGGCGTCCGTCGAACTCACGTGCACCGTGCCGTCATCCGCCGCGTGGAAGGCCCACACGGGCACGTCCTCGGTGGCCAGCCGGCAGACCTGTGACACGCCGTTCACGCTGTAGACGCGCCCGCCCGAGAAGGGAACGATGGCGGCAATCTGGCGGGCGTGCGCGTCCGAGCGCTGCGGGAAGCTCCAGGTGTGGAACGCACCCAGCGAGAAGCCCATCAGGTACACGCGGTCCGAGTCGGCGCGGAGATTCGCCTTGGCCGAGTCGATCATCGCCTGGGTGAAGAAGTCCTGCCAGTCGCCGTAGTTTCCGTGGAGCTGCGGAATCATGACGATGAACGACTCGGTCACTCCGTTGATCGCGAACTCCAACGGCAGGTTGTCCCGGACGAGCGTCATGTTGCCGAGCACGCTCGGCAGCGACTCCGGGGTGCTGCCCTTCTCGCCGACGCCGTGGTGGAAGACGATGACCGGCCACTTGCGGTTCGGGTCCGTGTTGTACCCGCGAGGCAGCGACTCGTAGTAGTGGATGAGCTTGCCGCCCGCCGTGACGGACTTCTCGGTGAGCGTGCGCAGGAAGGGCGTGCCGCTTCCCGTACTCGGCACCACGGACACGCTCACGTCATCGGACGCGCTCGCGCCCTGGGCATCCGTCACCGTGAGGCGGAAGACGTAGGTCCCCTGCGCCAGGTTGCTCGCGACGAGCGGGGTCCAGGGGTTCTGGTAGAGCCGCGCCGTGGTGGGACCCGAGACCTGGGACCACACGAAGGTCATGCTCTGTCCCTCCGGGTCGGAGAAGGACTGCTGGAGCGCCACCGTGTTGGTGGGCAGCGGCACGGTGCGGTCGGCCCCGGCGTTCACCACGGGGGGCTGATTCACCACCACGCCGCCGTCCTGCTCGATGACCTCGAGCACGCCCAGGTAGCCGAAGATGGCGCCGGGCTTCATCGTCACGGTGATGTCCAGCGCCCCGTTGGAGGGCACCAGGTTCGTCAACTGCACCACGCCGTCGATGTTGTTGGTCGCCTGCAGATCCACCGCCTGCGTGCCCACCGTGTAGCGCGTCGTCCTGTCCGCCGTGTCACCCGCCATCCGCGACGCATAGAAGCGCAGCGAGTAGGTGCCATTGATGGCCAGCCCGGAGAGGCGGACCTGCGCCTGCGAGTCCGTCGTCCCCTCGTTGGTGCCAATGAAGAACGTGTCCCGCGTGGCCGACGCGGGATAGACGGTGCTCGCGGTGGTGCCCCCGCCGTTGTAGGCGCCCGTCCAGCCCTGCCAGAACCCGTCCGTTATCTGGAGCGACAACCCCGAGCCCACGCCCGTGGCGTCCACCAGGTTGCTCAGCGATGAGCCCGTGGAGCCGAAGTGGAGATTGTTCCACCCCGGCGTGGCGGTGGGCCCGTCACCGAAGTCGACGAGGAAGCGCCGCTCGGCGGCGACGGCCTCGGAGGCGCCCCAGACCTGGAGGAGCAGTGAGACCACCGCGAACATGGGAAGTCCGGGCAGTGCCCGGCGGGAGAGACGCATGATGGAGAACCCTCCTTGGTTCACCTCCATGGTATCCAGGCCTATCAATATTTACACGAATTTCGTGTTCCTTTGACTGTCGTAGTACCACTGTATCTGTATCCAGGCTGCCGGAAAGGTGGCCCCCCGCCGTGGCCTCGAGACGCCGTCTGGGGCACGTTGGTGCTGCCGCGCGTCTTTGCGCCAGGTCCCGAATCGTGTGCACGTGGTCCGGAGAGGGGCGGGGAGGAAGGCTCCTCGGAGGCATCATTCAGTGGTGTCTTGGATTGAAGTCAGCAGGCCCTGTCGAGAGAGCGACGATCATTTCAGACGCCAGTAACTTCAATGGCAACGGCCATGATGAGATGCAGAGCGCTGGCTCGGTCCGGGTAGGCTCGTCGGACAGAAGTGCGACAATGCTTGTTGCTTGGAAGATTCCTTTGGAATGGTAGTTGATTGGGGCTGGAACCTTCGCGTGGCCTTGATGGCAGGATTTGCGCCGGAATGTGACGCTAATCACTCCCTTGGTGATGTATAGTCCGTGGCGGGGCCGGAAATTCTTCGCGGAGTTCCATCATGCCGCTACAATCGCGACGCCTCTTCTCGTGTCTTTGCATCTTGCTGCTGGCTGCATGTGGAGGTGAGTCCTCCGACCTGTCCTCCCATTCCACCTCGCGCGGGTCGCTGGTCCAGGATGACTACGGAGACGTGCCGTGGGAGGCCACCCCTGTCGATCCCCATGCCGGCCCCATCGTGGGCGCCCTGGACTTCGACGGGGACCACGACGTCTTCTCCTTCACCGCCCAGGCTGGGCGCTACTACCGTTTCCAGTGCCTCTTCTCCGGCCCGCTCTCGGAGTGGACCCTTCGCCGCTTTGACGCCCAGATGCAGGGGGCGGAGACCGAGGGGGTCTGGGCGCCGCCTGGAATGGGCATCCACTTCAAGGTGGCGGTCACGGAGCCCACGTACCTGAGCATCTCCTCCCGGCCCGCGGTGACGGTGAGTCCCTACTCCTGTGAAATCGTCGAGCTGGGTTTGGACGACCATGGGGACCTGGCCGCCACCGCGACGCCCTGGAACCCAGCGACCGCTGCTACGGGCGTCCTTGAGTATGTCTTCGACCGGGATGTGTTCTCGCTGTCCCTTCCACGGGGAGCCGTCTATCGCGTGCGTTGCGAGTCGACGACGCTGAACCCCTGCAAGGTGAATGTCACCTCGCCGGTGGGGACTGCCACGGGAGCGACGGTCCAGGCAGCCGTCTTCAATGCCACGCACCCGGGGACCTACAGCGTAGAGGTCACCCCGGACTGGTACGCGCCCTTGCTCCTCAATGGTACCTATGCCCTTGAGCTCGACTTCCTCGAGGCCGACGACCATGGGGACGTGCTGGAGTTCGCCACACCGCTAACCCCTTCGCCCACGCCCTTCACCGGCAGGGTGTCGAATGCCAAGGACCGGGATGTCTTCACCTTCTCGGCGGTACAGGATCATCTCTATCGCTTCACCTGTAGTGCGCCACCGAGCCCTGGCCTCCTGCTCCGTGACGGTGCTGGGGTGGCGGTGGAGGGCTCGGTCCATGTGTCGGGTTGGAGCACGAGTGTCTCCGTGGAGGCGCCCGCTGCTGGGGGCTATTCCGTCGAACTCTTTCACGACAACTTCGTCGGCCCCTACACCTGCGCCCTTGAGGACCTGGGGCTGGATGACCATGGGGACTCGGCTGGCGTGGCGACGGCCATTGCGTTCCCCACGACGCTCGACGGCCACCTGGAGACGCGCGGGGACGTGGATGTGTTCACGTTCCCTGTCCAGGCGGGGCGCATCTATCGCTTCCTTCGCACGAGCGGCACGGGGAGTTCCCAGGCCCTCCAGCTCAGGAATGCCCAGGGGCAGTCGCTCCAGACCTCGAACTCCGGGCATCTGATTCATGAGGCCACGGAGGACGCGCAGTACACCCTGGAGGTGAAGCTTGATCCCGGTGGCATCCGCTACCCAGGAACGTACGTCATCGAGGCCACCGACATGGGGCCTGACGACCACGCGAACACGCAAGTGGGCGCGACCGTACTGGTGCCGGGGCAGACCGCGACGGGCTGGCGGCATCGCGAGCAGGACCGGGATGTCTTCGTCTTCCACGCGCAGGACCAGACCCTCTACAACTTGTACTGCACGGTGTGCGATCTCACCTTCGAGACGCCCAACGGGCCGGCGCGTCGGATTCACCATGGAGG
This sequence comes from Myxococcus sp. CA039A, assembly GCF_013336645.1. Taxonomy (NCBI): domain Bacteria; kingdom Pseudomonadati; phylum Myxococcota; class Myxococcia; order Myxococcales; family Myxococcaceae; genus Myxococcus; species Myxococcus sp. CA039A. The sequence continues at coordinate 54,942 of NZ_JABUMQ010000024.1, forward strand.
TCCTACCCGGTTCTTTTTCGATCCGGTCGAGGCGGGGCCCATCTATGTCACCGTCAACCAGGCGTTCGTCGGGGCCTTCTATGACCTTCGGTTGGAGGTGGCCGCCGTGGATGACCATGGGGACGACGTGGCCCATGCCACGGTCATCACCTTCCCGTCGTCGTTCATGGCCGGGTTGGATTCCTTCTACGACGTGGATGTCTTCGCGGCCGACCTGGTGGCAGGTCAGCCGCGCCGGGTCCACGTCCTGGGCGCCTACTCGATGTTCCAGGTGTTGGACCCGATGGGCCAGCCCGTGGCCGTGAACTCCGTGGGCGAGTTCACGCCGCAGCTCTCGGGGAGCCACCATGTCGTGGTCAAGGTCGACCCCTGGTATGCCTACCAATACGGGGCATTCCGGCTGACGCTGGACTGAGGTTGTCGGGGTTGCGCGAGGGCACGGAGGGTTCCTCCTCCGTGCCCTTGTTGTCTGGGGGCACACCTCCCGTGCGTGGCATCGAGAGCCGGGTGGCATCGAGTTGGAGAAGGGGCTCGCCGCTCCGGAGGGCACGACGGGCTGGACTCCGCCAGGGCGGGTCGTCCGGCGTCCCTCAGGGACTGACGATTCGCCCCAGGAAGAGCACGCTCTTCGTCTCCACCTCTTCGATGAAGAAGAAGAACGGGCTGTCCACCCGGAACTCCGGCGGGAGGGACACGGGGACGCCCTCGATGGCGGTGGCGGCGGCGGCCTCGGTGCCGCGCTCGTCCACGGCCACGAAGGTCTGGTGTTGCGCGCCGCTGAGCATCAAGCGCTCCTTCCGGGTGATGCCAGACAGGTCCGCCTGGGTGCTGAAGGCATCCACCATGCCCAGCGCCTTCAGTGCGTCGACGACGGAGAGCGACTGGCTCACCTCGAAGCGAGGCATGCTCAGCATCACGTGATGGTTCCTCAATTGCGCCCGCACGGTGTCGAGGAAGGTGGCGGACAGGCGCTGCTCCACGTCCTGGAAGCGATTCGCATCGGGAATGACCAGGAGCATGCGGAAGGCGCGCCCCGCGTACGGAAGCGCGATGGCGTCATAACCATCACCCTCCGCGACGGGGAAGAGCCAGGAGGTGTTCATCGTGGGGACGGGGGTCGTGGCTCCGTCCAGCCCGTGGAAGGGCTCCGAGCGGGTCCCCTGGGGCATGAACGGCGCACGCCAGCTCCCCTTGAAGTACAAGGCATTGGCCAGGACCAGGCGCGTGTCCGGACGCACCTCGCCCTCGGGAATCAGGTCCTGGATGCGCCCGTTCGTCTTGCCGGAGACCCAGTCGTTGATGGAGCGACGCACGCCGTCCGCGTCCGCGGCGAAGTCCACCGCGCGCAGACCCGCGCCATGGTGCTCGGCGAGCACATCCAGGTAGGACGCCTCCAGGGGATAGCCCTGCTGGCTCCACAGGGCATTCACCGTGCGGAAGGTTGGCGCGTCACCTGTGTCGCCATGCGACTGGCCGGCCTGGGCCTGGAGCGCCAGGTCCAATCGGTTGAGCGCGGGATGCAGCCGCTCCTGAGGCAGCGTGAAGCCCAGCGCCCGCGCCATCTGCGTCGCGGTGTCACCGCGCGCTCCGGCGTACACCATACTGAAGGCCCGGGTGAGGCTGAGCGGAGACAGGACGACATTCTCTCCGGGCTTGTCCACCTGCCGGTACATGGCCACGCCGAAGTCGGTGTTGCTCGCGACGAGCGAGGCGAAGTCGGCGTCGGAGACGACAGGCGCCGCCACCCGTTCCTTGTTGGAGGCCACCAGTTCCCCGGGAGCCGGAGTCTCGTCCTCCATGGGCGTCTGGCCGTCGGAGTGGCAGGCAGCCAATCCCAACAGCGCGGTGAATACACAAGCCTTCAGCGGGGTCGACGACATCGGGGTCCAGTCCTTTCGGAGTGCGGAGGACAGCCCTGGGAAGCAAGCGCCATGCGCATCCCTCCGGCCTGGGATTTCAATGGGTTGCCCTCGACGCGGGACGGCGCTCCTCGGATTTTCGAGGACAGGTCCTCGCCCCTTGAAGGAAATTCCGTGACGGCTGTTTCACCGAAACGGAAAGGCCTGGGATGACCAACCACCGGCTTACTCCAATCATCGTCCAGTCGGAGGACGTGGTCTCCCACGCCGACGAAGAGGTGGTTGCGGAAGAAGGCCCGTGAGTTCACGGGCCCCTTGGGGAGGGCGAGCTTCCGTCGGGGCCCGCACACGCGCCCGACACCGGAAAGCGGGTGGCGTGACGCGCGACGAGGGCCTTGCCCTGGAGCGCGAACAGACCGCCGTTGCCATACACGTAGAGCGTGCCCGCGTGGGACCTCAGACCGCGGAGCCTGCTCTGCTCCTTGCCCACCTGTTCGAAACACAGCTCCTTTCCCTCGGGCGTGAGCCGACCCAGCCCGTTCGCCGAGCACAGGCCAGGAAGTGGTGTGCGAGGACGGCGCGGACTACGTCTATGCCGACCTCTTCAACGACGACACGAACGTGGCGGAGACCCACTCCATCCTGCTCGCCTCCACCTCCGGAGAGAAATACGGTGACGGAAGAGTCTTCGCCCACGTACGGGTCGCGGCGACCGTGGCCACCGGTAAGGGCCGCGTGCTGCGCATGGAGCCGCTGTTGATGGCGCCTGGCGCAACGCTCATACATCAGAGGGATGGGGCCCAGTAGAGGGGAGGGAGGGTGCAGG
>NZ_JABUMQ010000250.1:0-17228 GCF_013336645.1 Myxococcus sp. CA039A
TCTGTCGCCGAGCTGCGCGCCCAGGCACGCGCTTCATTCGTGCGCCTGGGCCACCGCCACGATGTTCTCGCCGCCTTCTTCCTTCACGCGGGTCTGCGCCTTACCGGACTTTCCTGAAGAGGGTTAGAAGGCCGCCTCCGAGCTGAGCGACTGGACGCGGCGGTTGAGCTCTTCCTGAGCCGCCTGCCGCTCCTTCGCCAGTCGCTCCAGCTCGCGAGTGATGGCCTCGAGCCGGTCCTCCTGCTCGTTGAGCTTGGCCACGAAGCGCTCGGCCAGCTCGCGCTGGGACACGCCGCTCTTGAGCGACTCGATGTTGGCGCGGATGCGCTCCTGGTCCTTGAAGAGCTGGGCGCGCTCCGCGGTGAGCTGCTGTTCGTCGCGCGTCAGCGCCGCCACGCGCTCGCGGATGGCAATCACCTCGCGCAGCGCGTCCGCCATCTTCGCGTCCACGTAGCGCTGCGACAGGAAGAAGGCCACCTCGTCCGGCCCCGCGCTGGAGATGGAGTACTGCCGGTGGCCGCGCGTGCGCTCGGACACCACCAGTTCGTCCTGTGAGCCCGGCGCCAGGTCCCGCTTGAAGCGCCAGAAGCCGTCCGTCGTCTCCGCGGGCGCGGGCATGTCCTTCTCCAGCTCCCAGCCCGAGCGCGGGTGCTCCACGAAGAGGACCTGCGGCCGCTGCGCCTTGTTGCGCACCAGGTACTTCGTGCGCCGCACGTGGAAGTACTCCACCACCAGCGTGCCCCGGCTCACCACCGCGCGGAACACCGGCCCGTCCTCCGTGCGGTCCTCCACGGAGACGACGCAGCCCAGCTCCACCGCGTACGGCACGAAGCGCGTGTCCTGCGGCTTCATGGTGTCGAGCATCGCCTCGCCCACGTACCGCTCGTCCTCCGACACCGTCACCGGCCCGCCCTCCAGCGTCAGGCCCGTGGTGTTCTTCAGCTCGATGCAGGCCATGGGGTTCTTCTCGCGCGTCGTGCGGTTGTAGAGGAGCACCCGGCGACCCTCGAAGGGCTTGTGGAGGATGGGCACCAGCGCGCTCTGGTTGCGGTGCACCGTGACCGGGCGGTCCACGCCGTACTCGAAGAGGTCACCCACCTCCTTCGTCAGCGTCGTCACCGGGTTGCTCTGCTCCAGCACCTCGCGCAGCCGGGGGCCACCGCCACCGCCCGGGCCTCCCACGAAGCTCGCCTCCTTGCGCATCATCTTCTTGGAGCGGCCCGGGGCGGCGGCGGGCGCGGCCATCATCGGCATGGCCTCGCTCTCCATCATGTCCATCGAGCCGCCGAAGCTCTCCTCGGGAATCACCGGCGCGGCGGCGGCCTCCGTCTGCACCTCCACCACCGGCCGCTTCATGTAGCGGGGGTTGTAGAGGTCGTGCACGAAGGACACCGGCAGGCCCGCGACGAGCGCCAGCGACACGTCCACCCAGTCCTCGTCGCCCGTGTTGTCCACCAGCGCCCAGCCCTGGAGCAGCGGCGACTCTCCCTCGTCCAGGAGGATGCGGTAGCTGGTCTTCCACACCGGCGCTTCCAGCACGTAGCTGACGAAGACCTCCCGCTCGCCCTCGCCGGAGGTGAGGATGGACATGCGCTTGCTGTCCTTCTTGTACGAGGACAACACCGTGGCCAGGTAGAACTCCAAATCCTTGCGCACCGCCTCATCGAGGAACTCCAGCTCCGCGATGTCGAGCACGTCGAACGTGCGCAGCGAGCCGCCCACCAGCAGCGTGAGGAAGGGCCGCACGACGCTCGTCTCCCCGGCCGCCACCGCGAGCGACTCCAGGCCGATGATGGCGCCCTCCACCTGACCGCCCCCCACGCGCGCCCGCACGCGAGCACCCTTGATTTGACCGAGCAGCGCCGTGAGGCTGCCGTCCTCCGGAATCCGGATGGTGGCCTCCGAGAGCAACTGCTCCAGCGGCTTGGTGGAGTCGTAGCTCACCGCCGACACCGAGCCGCCCGACAAGTCCAACACCGTCAGCGACTTCAGCACGTCGTTCATGTCGCGCGCCTTGAAGTCCAGGTGCAGCGTGTCGCTGCCCGTCACTCCGCCCCGGCGCTCGAAGTAGCCGACGCCATGCTTGTAGAGGACGACACGACGGATGGGCAGGTTCGTGGCCATGAGTGATGGAACTCCAGGAAGTTGGGGACAGCCTGCGCTCCGGTGTATCAAGCCCGCCCAGGGGTCGCGCAATGCCGCGCTCAGGCCCCGCGAGGTGACGCCCGAATGCGAAAGCCCACCGCAACCTTCCTGTCCCGTTCCGCGCTGGTGTGCGCGGCGCTGGCGCTCGGCGCAGGCTGTGAGAGCACGAAGCCGCGCGCCGTGAGTCCCACTGACGGCGTGCCCGTGACGCAAGGCGGCGCCGCGGAGGGCCCCACGGAGGCGGCCACCCCGGAGTCACCCGCGCCCCAGAAGGGAAACTCCCCCTGGCAGCGGGCCCGCGTGGGCGACAAGGTCGTCTATGCGTTCTCCGGGATTCGAGGCCAGCCGGGGGATGCGAATGGCGCCGCGGCGGCGGGGAAGCTGACGTTGGAAGTGGCGGCGGTGGAGGGCGCGTGGGTGTGGTTGACGCTCGGCTTCACCAGCGACTCGGGCAAGCCCTTGGAGCAGCCGAAGCTCTCGCGCGTGCTGACGTTTCCGATGCGCACGGACACCACGCGGACGTTGGAAGCGGAGCGCGAGGGCACGCAGAGCGCCGAGCAGCCCACGGCCGCGGGCCGCACGTGGGAGGCGAAACGTTACCTGCGTGACAATCGCCCGGTGGACGGTCCGCTGGAGAATCGGCTGTACGCGGTGGACGCGGGGCCGCTGTACCTGACGAACGGGTTGCTGGACGCGAGCACCACGCTTGCGGGCTTCCGCGTGCCGGGCAGCTATCAGCTCACGCTGGTGGAGGTGAAGCAGGGCACGGGGGATGCGGGCAAGGTGCCGGAGCGCGAGTCGCCGCTGGGGCCGGGGACGTGGTTCGACTTCGAGGCGGAGTCGGAGGGCACGAAGTCGGTGCTGCGCACGTGCCTGGGCGCCGAGCGCGGCTTCGTGTTGCGCTCGGAAGGCCTGGCGCCGGCGGGCAGTGGTGGCGAGCCGTGCAAGGACTTCGCGCAGGCGGGCGCGGTGCCACTGGAGGAGGCGCTGTTGTCCTTCCTCTGGGATGCGTTGGACCCGAAGCAGTGGCCGCCCGCGATTCACAACGCGGCGCCGCCGGTGCGCGAGACGCTGACGGTGGGGACGAAGAAGCTGGCGGTGCTCCAGCTCGACTCGGCGGAGGGCGCGGAAGGGTTGAAGCAGGTGGGCTCACGGATGTTCGCCGCGGACCCGTGGGACAAGACGCTGAGCGGGCTGGCGCACGAGGCGCGCTTCTCGCCGCTCTCCGACTTCCTCTACCGAGTGGCGCCGAAGGGCAAGCGTGAGTCGATGGGTGGCCGGAAGCTGGTGGACTGGGGCGCGTGGCAGCCGTGACAGTGCTCGCGCTCTACACGGTGGTCATCGAAGTGGAGCCCGGCGCCGAGGACGCGTGGAACCCGTGGCACGAGGGGACGCATGTCCCCGAGGTGCTGCGGGAGCCCGGGTTCCTCGGCTGCCGCAAGTGGCGCGACACCGAGCCCGCGAAGGACGGGTGGGCCCGGTACGTGTGTCACTTCGAACTGGCCAGTGAAGCGGACTTCCAGCGCTACACTGCGAGCGACGCGGCGAAGCACCTGCGCGCCGAATCGATGGCTCGATTCGGCGCGGTGACACGGTATTCGAGACAGGTGCTCACCGAGGTGAAGCGGTTCTAGCTCGTACGGCCTGACCGCCTTTGGTGCCGACCGTTGAGAGCAATCCATCGGTCGGCATCAATCACCTCCCCGCGCCGCTGGAGGTACCCCTCTGGCGGCAGCATCAAGGTCCGCTTGCCGGAAGAATGGCCACGCCGAGCGCTCGCCACGCGAGTGCCTGACGGTCCCACGTGGACTCCGCCGAAAGAGCGAAGAGAACCACGAGGCCACGGACTGAAGGGGCAACGGCCACTCGTAGGGCAGTTCGGTTTCCATGAAGAGAGCGCAGCGACCCAGAAGGTCCCTCTGCTCGTCAGGGAGTGCGAACTGCCCCGTGGTCCGATACTCGCGGAAGTCGTCCTGGAACCGGAAGGTGCGCCGATAGACCTCATGCACGGCTGGGTCCAGGGATTGCCCCGGGTAGTCCCTATCCAGCTCCATGTTGGAGAGCTGTCCCTCGATGAACCCCCGAAGCAGACCAGCAATCCTGCGGCGGGCGACGACATCCACATGAGCGGTGCTTGCCATGAGGCTCCCTATCGTCCCGAGCATTCAGCGGCACAGGCGCCAATGACGCCCCATGACGTAATGCCCGCGGCGACAATCCACATGACACTGGCACGCCCCATCAGCTTCGTCGCGGGACCCGGGAACACGGGACGCCCGGAAACACTTCGTGACGCGATGTTCATGAGCCGCCAGGGAGAGGTGAAGTGCGAAGCGCCGGCCTGATAACCAAACGGCTTCCAGTACGGTCCCGCCGCGAGCGAGATTGCCGAGCCCCATGGGAAGTCGGAGCCATCATTCCCCATCGACGAATCTGAGTCCCCACACATCAGGGGATTGTTCTCCAGGGGATTGACCTCGTCGATGCATGCCGCCCAGCAAGTCTCATCAAACGCGAGGCCGGTCGGGTCGGACCAGTACAGAGGGTTGTTTGCCGCGTACGCGTACGCGGGCACGCCATACCCCTTCTCGGCCATCTCTCGGCTGTAGCCTGGGTCCTGGAGAATCGGCTCCGGCTGGAGATACCTGCCGATGCTCGGGTCGTCGTTCCGGTTCCAGTTCTAAGTCCCCCAGCCCGACGCCAACCTTCATCGCCCATCTGTCTTCACGCGCAAAGATTGCGCGTGGGCACCAGCAGGAGATGCTCCCGGGACTCGACGGGCAAATCCAGACGCAGGTACACGTAGCCACCGGGCCGTGCGTCCATGGGCGGAAAGCCCGGCACCTCCAGCGCGCGGAAGCCCAGGGACTCCATGAGCTGGAGCGATGTCCCCCTCCCCCCGCGCACGCAGGTCTCCAGGTGGCGCAGTCCGTCCAGTCGCACGCCCTGACGGATGAGCTCCGTCATCGTCCAGTGCCCCACGCCCTCCCGGCGATACTCCGGCGCGATGGCGCAGCTCACCCGTGCGTAGCGCTCCTCGCGACGGATGTTCGTGAGCGCCGCGAGCCCGATGATGCCCGAGCCCCGCTCCGCCACCGCGAACAGCCGGGTGCCCTCCGCCGCGCTCCACCGGCCGGGAGGATTTCCTCCCGCCTCCGGCCGCAACCACCCGAAGAACTCCTCGATGTCGGGCTCCTCCAGCAACATCCGCGCTGCTCCCGAGACCGCCACACCCGCTACTTCCATCGGAATGAGCTGACGCTCACGCATGCTGACTTCCCCCCTTCGACCCCACCCGACTTCAAGGGGCATGCCAGAGGGCCTCCGCGGGGCACGCCGCGAGGCCCGCTCGGAGGGGGCGCGTCGGGGCGCGACGCACGCGCGTGTCACCAGCACGCGAGCGCCTGGCCAGCACTAGGGGAAACCCCGCGAGTCCCACGGTGCACATCGTGTCCGCCACGACACGGACGCGCTCAGGCCCCGCGCCAGGATGGAGCACTCACGCACCGGAATGGAGCATCCCCGCGCCACGATGGATCACCCGCGCGCCTCGACACGGAGCGCTCACGCATCGCCGCGACAGGATGGATTCACTCACCACCTCGACACGGAGCACTCACGTGCGCGACATGGTGTGCCCACGTACCCGCCGCGACACGGTGCACTCACGCGCCGCCGTGCCACGGTGCACTCACGTGCAGCCACGGTGTCCCCACGTACCGCCGCGACACGGCGCACCCACGCGCCGCGGCGACACGGGGCCTTCCACTACTCCGCGACGGAGAGCTTCACGTCGATGTTGCCACGCGTGGCGCGCGAGTACGGGCACACCTCGTGGGCCGCGTGCATCAGCTTCTCCGCCTCGTCGCGGGGAATGCCCGGGAGGATGCCCTGCAGCTCCACCGCCAGCCCGAAGCCGCCGTCCGGCGTCTTGCCGATGGTGACGTTCGCGGTGATGCCCACCTCGGGCCCCAGCTTCTTGCCCCCCTTGCCCGCCACCAGCCGCAGCGCGCTCTCGAAGCAGGCGGAGTAGCCCGCCGCGAAGAGCTGCTCGGGGTTGGTGACCGCGCCACCCGCCCCGCCCAGCTCCTTGGGCATCGCCAGCGGCAGGTCGATGACCTTGTCCGACGACTGGACCTTCCCGTTGCGGCCTCCGTGAGCGGTGGCGTGGGCGGTGTACAGCGGCGAAATCGTGACGGGGGCCATGGTTCTCTCTCCTGGAATTCCAGCTCGGGTTCGTAAAAGCGAAACGGTGGACTCAGATAGCGGCGACACACGACGGCGGGAGCCCCTTCACCACAACCTCCGGCCTGCTCCGTTCAACCCCCAACAACAGGGCCACCCCGTCTCCGACGGGCACCGCGTCCTACGCCATGGCCTATGATTAGGGCTCAATTAAATTGCGCGCAATCAAATCGAGCCCAAAAAAAGTCCCCGGGCCGCGAAGCTGGCGGCGACCGGGGACCTGGGACTCACCCTCTCGAGCGAGTCGCGCGGGGACTCAGCGCTCGGCGACCGTCGTGGGCGGCGTGGCGACGAACTCCTTGGCGGCCTTCACGGCGGCGGCGATGTCCAGCTTGCCGCTGGTGCTCACCTTGCCCTTGAGGTCCGGGTCGACCTCCACCGTCTTCACCAGCAAATCACGCACCTGGGCGGCCGTCAGGTCGGGGTTCGCGGCGAACATCAGGGCCGCGGCGGCCGCCACCGTCGGGGTGGCCATGGAGGTGCCGCTCATCTTCTCCCAGTCGCCGCCGGGCACGGTGCTCAGCACGTCCTCGCCCACGGCGGCCAGCTCCACCACCTTGTCGCCGTGCGAGGAGAAGCGCGCCAGCTTGTCGTTGTTCCGGTCCATGGACGCCACGGTGAGGACGTTGGGCAGGTTCAGGTTGGCGGGCATGTCCGCCACGTTGTTCATGTTGCTGCCATTGCCGTTGGCCGTGGCCGCGACGAGCAGGATGTCCGCGTCCGCCAGCTTCTGCACCGCCGCCGTCCAGCGGGCCTGCGAGGCCGCGTCGCGGTACTCGTCACCGAAGCTGGCGTTGAGGGCGCGGATGTTGGCGCCGTGGTTCTGCTTCATGTTGACCACGTAGTCCACGCCGCGCTCGAAGTTGGTGAGCAGGTCCGCCCCGTCATACAGGCCGCCGATGCTCATCACCTTCGCCTTGCCCGCGGCGATGCCCGTGTTGCCCTGGCCATTGTCCTCGGCGGCGATGATGCCGGCCACGTGCGTGCCGTGGTCCGTCCCCTGGCCCTTCATCACGTCGCCGCTGTTGAAGCCGACGTTGAAGCCGTGGATGTCGTCCTTCACGCCGTTGCCGTCGTTGTCGATTCCGTCGCCGGCGACCTCGCCCGGGTTGGTCCACATGGCGCTGTCCAGGTCCGCGTGCTTGAAGTCCACGCCGCCGTCGAACACCGCGACAATCGGCTCACCCGTGGGCTTGGGCGGCTTGGGGTCCACCGGGCCCGCCGTCTTGCCAGCGGCCTCCAGGCCCCAGCTCTTCAGCGTGCCCGTGTCCGCGCGCGCCTTGTCCTCCACGGACAGCGTCCAGGTGCCCTTGGCCGACTCGCCCTTGAAGGCGGTGCTCAGGTCGAACGTGCCCTTCACGTCGTCCGCGTTGCCACCCTGGCGGTCCGACACCGTCGCCGTCTTGCCGGACGGGCTGGTCAGCTTCACCACCAGGTCGCCCCGGTAGGTGTGCGGCAGGTCCAGGTTCAGCTTCAGCGAGTCCAGCGCCACGTCCTGGTCGAAGCTGACCGTGGACGTCACCGTCTGGAGGTCCTTCACCGCCGCGTTCGGCGTGGCGGAGGCCGTCAGCGTGACGGGCGTGGACGCGTCGCGGCCGGCGATGGAGACCTTGCCAGGGCCGAAGGCGAAGGCCGTGGCCGGCAGCACCGGGGCGCTCGGGTCCGGACGCTGGCCCGTGGGGCGGTCCACGAAGTTGCTGGGACGCGCCGTCTTACCGGAGTCGAAGCCGTCGGTGCCGTTCTTGCCGGGCCGGGCCACCACGCGGGACTCGGTCGTCGCGGGAGCCTCCGGACGGGTGGACTCCTGGGTACGGGTGACGGGCGACGGGAGCGACGTGGGCTTGCGGGTGACGGTCATGATGGGCTCCGTGGGGGATCGGAATCGAACGGCCTGTCACCCATTGTCGCACCTCATCCGGGGCAGTTTCCTCGGGGCTGCTTTTTCCACTGCCGGTGAAGCCCTCGTGGGGCGAGGGGGCGTGGTAGAGCGCGGCCCTCGGGCCCCGGGTGGAAGACGGGCCGAGTGAGGACGGGAGCGGAGGATGCCGAGGACCATCGTCGCCACGCGTTATGTGACGCCCCTGCGCGAGGGGGGCTCGCTGCCCGCCATCGTCGAGGCGGACGACGCGGGGCTGTACGTCGTGAAGTTCCGGGGTGCCGGACAGGGCGCCAAGGCGCTCATCGCGGAGTTCATCGCCGCGGAGCTGGCGAAGGCGGCGGGCCTGCGGGTGCCGGAGATGGTGCTGGTGGAGCTGGACCCGGCGCTGGGCCGCAACGAGCCGGACAGCGAGATTCGGGACTTGCTCAAGGCGAGCGCGGGGCTGAACCTGGCGCTGGACTACCTGCCGGGCTCGGTGACTTTCGACCCGGTGGCGGGCCCGGCGCCAGACCCGGCCGTGGCCTCCGCCCTCGTCGCGTTCGACGCCTTCATCACCAACGTGGACCGCACGCCGAAGAACCCCAACCTCCTGTGCTGGCACCGGGAGCTGTGGCTCATCGACCATGGCGCCTCGCTCTACTTCCACCACGCGTGGGAGGACTGGGAGGAGCGCAGCCAGAGCCGCTTCGCGCCCATCAAGGACCATGTGCTCCTGCCCTGGGCGAACGCCCTGCCCCAGGCCCAGGACACGCTGAAGGCCCACCTCACGCGCGAGCGGGTGGAGGCCACCGTCGCCGGAATCCCGGAGGGCTGGCTGCAAGCCGCCGAGTCCCCCTTCCCCAGCGTGGACGCGCACCGCGCGGGCTACGTCACCTGGTTGCTCAAGCGCATCGAGGCCCTGCCGGCCTTCATCGAGGAGGCGGCACGTGCCCGCGCACAGCTCGTTTGATTACGCCATCATCCGCGTCGTCCCCCGCGTGGAGCGCGAGGAGTTCATCAACGTGGGCGTCGTCCTCTTCTGCACCACGCAGCGCTTCCTCGGCGCCCGCGTGGAGCTGGACGAGGCGCGCTTGAAGGCGCTCGCGCCCGACGTGGACGTGGACACGGTGCGCTGCCACCTGGAGAGCTTCCGCCGCGTCTGCGAGGGTGGCAGACACGCGGGCCCCATCGGCCAGCTCCCCCAGAAGGACCGCTGGCACTGGCTGGTGGCCCCGCGCAGCACCATCCTCCAGACGGGGCCGGTGCACTCGGGGCTGAGCCAGGAGCCCCAGCAGGCCCTGGAGCACCTGCTGGACACCGTGGTGCGGGTGAAGCGCGCGCCGTGACGCGAGGGCCCGCGGGCCTACTTCACGCGGCGCCCGGTGAAGCGGACCTTGGCGGTGCACTCCTCCAGGTCCACCGTGTCGGTTCCGGCGCCCTCGTATGACGTGGCGCGCGCGTCGATGAAGCCCTCGATGGTGTCGTCCTCCAGCGAGTCGTTGGCGATGTAGAAGCGCAGCACGTAGCTCACCGACGGCGTGCCCGCACCCACCCCGGGCACGCTGCGGAGGTGGACGTATTGAAACGGCCCGCTGTCGGAGGTCGTCCCGCCGAGGACGTCCGGGGCGTCATCCTTGTCGACGATGGCCTGGTCGCCCCGGTGCAGGGTGAAGGCGACGTCGGGCACCTCCAGGCTCGTGGCGCCATACTCCTCGGCGCGCACAATCCATCGCTGCTGGAGGGCGAGCCCCGAGGGTCCGCCGGTGCCCGGAATCGGCTGGGCCTCCTTGTCCGTCTTGTCGACGCACGCATAGGGGACGGCCTGCGCCTGGGCTTCGTCCAACGTCACGTCGTACTGCTCCTGCTCGAACTTGCCGCAGCCGGTCATCACCAGCATCAGCGGCAAGCCCCACTTCCTCGCGACCTTGAACATCGCTGTGTCTCCCTTGAGGAATGCCCCGTGCCGGCCCTTCGCGCGCGGGACGCCCGCCACCCCGTCGGGCAGGCAGACGCCTCCATCCTCGGGGGAAGGAAAGCACGGCGGCGGCGGCACGGCGAGCGCGGGCCAGCGTCGACTGTTTGACGGGAGGCCGACCGACAAGGAAGAGAGGGCGCGACGGCCGGGATGTGAGTACCTTCTGCCTGTGCCCGGGACGGGCACGGACCTCGTATGCCCGACTCCTCGTTGCGAATCGTCACGTACAACGTCCGCTATTTCGGCCACATGCTCCGGGGCCTCGCGAGCACCGTGGGTCCCAAGCGCCGCGTGGCCGCCGCGCTGGCGTCGTTGGACCCGCTGCCCGACGTCGTCTGTCTCCAGGAAGTGGAGACGACGTCCCTGCGCAGCACCATCGCCCACCGGCCCAAGCTGCCCGGCGAGACGCAGTTGATGGCCTTCATGGGGCGCATGGAGGAGACCTTCACCGCCCAGGGTCGGGAGATGCCCTACGAGGCGTTCTACTTCCGCGCCCACCACTACAAGCTGGGCGAGGTGTCGCTCTACACCACGGGACTCGCGGTGCTCGTCAACAAGCGCACCCTCCAGGTGGACAAGCACAACGTGGACGCGCCCCAGGCCATCACCCACCACCACGTCCAGCGACTGAAGGACCGCAAGCAGAGCCGCATCTGCGCGCACATGCGCCTGTTGCGGCGCGAGGACAACCGCCCCTTCCACGTCTTCAACACGCACCTGAGCCTGCCCACGCCCTTCGCGCGGGAGTTCTGGTCCACCAAGGACAAGATGGGCTGCGGCGTGAACCAGCTCCACGAGGCGCGCAAGCTGGCGGACTTCGTGGGCATCCTCTCCGCGCAAGAGCCGTTCGTCGTCTGCGGGGACTTCAACTCGCCGCCGGCCACGCCCGTGTTCCGCTACCTCACGGGCGACGTGCGCTTCACCTGCGCCCAGGCCGCCGTCGGGCAGATTGACCCGAACGTGTCGCGGGGCTTCCCCACCGCCGGCTTCATGCACATGCGCATGCACCTGGACCACATGTTCTCCGGCGGCGGCGTGCGCTGGCTCGACACGCAGGAGACCAGCCCCTTCGGGGACTTCAAGAGCCGCTTCCACGGGCTGTCGGACCACATGCCCATCGTCGCGCGCTTCGCGCTGGAGTCCGCGCCCGCCATCCTCGCCCTGCCCGGCGCGCCCGTGCCCGACGTGGGCTGAGACAGCCACCCGCTCACGTCCCCGACTTGAGCTCGTCCTCCACCTCTTCCCACGCCTCCAGGATTTCGCGCGTGCGGCGCTCCGCCAGCTCCTGGAACTCGGGCGCCAGGTGCGCCACCTTGTCCGGGTGGTAGCCGGCGATGAGCGCGCGAAACGCCTTGCGCGCCTCATCCAGCGACATGTCGCGCGCGAGCCCCAGCACCGCCCAGGCGTCCTTCCGCGCGGGCATGCGGAGCGGTGCGCGGGTGCCTCGCGGCGGAGTCGCCTCCGAGTCCGCCGCATGAGTCTCCCGCGTGTCCTGGCCCGATGCATCATCCCAGGGCCTCGACGGCTCCGAGGCGGCGGCCTGCTCGGGTCTGACGCGCCGGCTCCCTCCTGGAACGCGCGAGCCCTCGCCACCCGCGCGGCGGCGCCAGCCCTCCTCGTCCGGCGGGGGCCCTGACGCCTCCGAGGCGCCGGTGCTCGCCGGGCGACGAGGGGACCTGGGCGCGCGCTCCGGCCGCTTCGTGCCGGGCTTCCGCGCCGGGTCCGGCGCGGGGACGCGGGAGGTGAGCTGGCTGAGCGCGTCCTCCAGGAACCACAGGTCGCTGGCGGGCAGGCCGTGCTTGCGCACCACCTTGCGCGGCCGTCCGTCCTCCAGCAGGAGGTAGCCGCTGGTGACTGCGTACGCGTCGTCCCGACTCTCCGGGTAGAGCCGGTCGCCCAAATCCCCCAGCGGGTCCCTCCACATGCCGTCCGCGGTGCCCTCGTCCGCCACCAGCACCTGCGTCAGCACGCGGCCATGGAGGAACTCCAGGGTGGCGAAGGGCTCGCGCGCCTCTGGCGAGCGCATGGCCGGCCCATGACGCACCCCGGTCACGAGCAACAACCCTCGCGTCCCATCCACATGGGCGAAGAGCTGCTCGCGCACCTGCTTGTCGGAGAAGAAGAGGACGAACTGCACGGTGGACAACGTAGTCCGAAGCGCCCCCACCCGGCAGATGATACGTCCGGTGCCCCCGCGCGAGGGTGCAGGGAGAGACAGTGCGACGAAACATCGTCTCGACGGTGGCTCGCGCTTGGGAAAGAGTCCTCCCTGCTTATGCGCTGCTGCCACCGTCACTCCTCCGAGCCCGCCCTCCCTCAGTCCCGCGCCTTTGGCCTGCCTGGCGCCACCGAGCACTACGCCGCGGAGCGGCCCGTCCGCGCCGAGCACGTCCGCATCGAGTTGGAGCTCGACTTCGAGCAAGGCCGCGTCACGGGCGTCTGCACCACCCGCGTCTCCGCCGTCCGCTCGCTGTCCACCCTCACCTTCGACGCCGTGGACCTGGACGTCTCGCGCGTCCTCGTCGACGGGCGCCCCGCCCGCTTCTCCAACTCCGGGACACATGTCCGCGTGGACCTGCCCTCGCCCCTGGAGCCCGGTCACGCCGCGGAGGTCGCCGTCCACTACGCCGCCCGTCCGCGCCGGGGCCTGTACTTCTGGGGACCCGAGGCCGCCTATCCGGACCGGCCCCGTCAGGCGTGGACTCAGAACCAGGACACCGACGCGCGCTGCTGGTTCCCCTGTCTGGACACGCCCGCGCAGAAGGCCACCTCGGAGCTCATCGCCACCTTCCCCGAGGGCCTCACCGCGCTGTCCAACGGCGTGCTCGTGAGTGACAGCGTCCAGGACGGCCGCCGCACGCAGCACTACCGGATGGAGCAGCCGCACGCGCCCTACCTCGTCACGCTCGCAGTGGGCGACTTCGAGGAGCTCACCGACACGTCGGGCACCGTGCCGCTGCGCTACCTCTTCCCGCGCGGCCGGCGCGAGGACGCGCTGCGCTGCGTGCGCCGCACTCCGGAGATGATTCGCGTGTTCCAGGAGGCCACCGGCGAGCCCTACCCCTGGAGCGGCTACGCGCAGGTGTTCCTCACCGAATTCATCTTCGGCGGCATGGAGAACACCACCGCCACCAGCCTCACCGACTCCGTCCTCCACGACGCGCGCGCCCACGCCGACTACAACGCGGAGCCCCTCATCTCCCACGAGCTGGCGCACCAGTGGTTCGGCGACCTGCTCACCTGCCGCGACTGGCCCCACGGCTGGCTCAACGAGGGCTTCGCCACCTGGTTCGAGGTGTTGTGGAAGGAGCGCGCCGACGGACAGGACGAGGCCGACCAGCACCGCCTCGCGGACCTGGACGCGTACCTGGGCGAGGTGAAGGAGCGCTACGCGCGCCCCATCGTCTCGCGCCGCTTCCACGCGCCTCTCGATGTCTTCGACCGGCACCTTTATGAGAAAGGCGGCCTGGTCCTCCACGAGCTGCGCCGCCGCCTGGGTGATGCCCTGTTCTTCCAGGGCCTGCGCCACTACGTCTCCCGCCACCGCCATGGCTCGGTGGAGACGGTGGACCTGTCGCGCGCCTTCGAGCAGGCCACCGGCCACAACCTGGACGCCTTCTTCGACCAGTACGTCTTCGCGCCCGGCCACCCGGAGCTCAAGGTGGAGGTGCGCTACGAGGCGGAGGACCGCCGCCTGCGCCTCAAGGTGCGGCAGACGCAGCGCACCGACGCCGGCACGCCCCTGTTCCGCCTGCCGCTGGACGTCCTCGTCACCACCGACGGCCAGGACACCTCGCACCGGCTGGAGGTGACGGACGCGGAGCACTTCTTCCACCTGCCCTGCCCCACCGCGCCCACGCAGGTGCGCGTGGACCCGCGTCGCGACGTGCTCGGCACGCTGGAGGTCGACAAGTCCGGGGGCCTCTGGCTGGAGGAACTGCGCGCCGCGCCGGAGTCGCGCGCTCGCACCGAGGCCGCGCACGCCCTGGGCCGGGACGGAGGCTTCCGCGCCGTGGAGGCGCTGGGCACCGCCCTCACCGACACGCGCCTGTTCTGGGGCACCCGCGCCGCGAGCGCCAGGGCCCTGGGCCGCATCCGCACACCCGAGGCCCGCGCGCGCCTGCTCCTGGCCCTGCGCGCCGAGCACCCCCGCGTGCGCCGCGCCGTGGTCGCCGCGCTGGGCGAGTTCCGCCGCGACGCGGAGGTCATCGCGCTCCTTCGCGCCCTCCTGCAATCTGGAGACACCAGCTACTTCGTGGAGGCAGAGGCCGCGCGCAGCTACGGCAAGCTGCGAGCCGCGGACGCGCTGACGGTGCTGGAGACGGCCGCCACGCGCGCGTCCTTCCAGGACGTCATCGCCGTGGGCGCCATGGACGGGCTCGCCGAGTCGCAGGACCCCGCCGCCTTCCCGCTGGTGGAGGCGCGCACCGCGTACGGCCAGCCCGCCTTCCTGCGCCGCGCCGCCACCCAGGCCGTGGCGAAGCTGGCGGAAGTCGCTGGCCGACAGCGCGAGGCCGTGGACCTGCTCACGGAGCTGCTCCGGGATTCGATGTTCCGCGTGCAGATGGGCGTCTTCGAGGCCGCGCGGACGCTCGGAGACCGGCGCATCGTCTCCGCCCTGGAGAGCACGCCCCTGAGTGATGCCCGCGCCCGGCGCGCCGCCCGGGAGACGGTGCGCTCGCTGCGCGAGGGTGAGCCCCAGGCACGGGAGCTGGCCTCGCTGCGCGAGGAGGTGGACGCGCTGAAGGACGTGACGCGCGCGCTGAGGGAGCGGCTCGAGGTGCTCTCACCCACGCGTCCCGCGCCGCTGCCCTCGTCGCCGAAGAGCGCGAAGAAGAAGGCCCCGAAGGCCCGGAGCAAGCAGGCTCCGGCGCGCAAGAAGGCGGGCAAGCCCGGAGCCGGCGGCCGCCGACGCTAGGCGCCTTCGCGCGGCCGGCCGCCCGGCACACGAACGTGCCGGCTTCGCGACGTCCGGGAACGCGGGCCGACGCGCCCGCTGCCGCCGATGGCTACCTCTAGGCCAGGGGGACGGAAATCCCTCGCGAGTCACGTCGTGGGCGCCAGCGGTCGCTCAGGGCCGGCCGACGCGGAGCCCAGGGGAGAACATGGCCGGAGCCAACGCCGAGCTCAGCGCCTGGCTGGATGCCGCCGTCGACCCGCTGGTCGCCTGCGACGCGAGTGAGCGGGTGTGCTTCCTCAACCGCGCGGCCGAGCGGCTGTTCGCCTGGAAGCGCGAGGACCTCCAGGGGCAGCCCGTCTCCCAACTCTTCCCGGAGCGCATGCGGCGCCATGAAGGCCAGAGCCTGGTGCGCTACCTGCTGTCGCGCGGGGACGCCCTGGAAGGTCGCCCCACCCGGGTCTTCGCAAGCCGTCGCGACGGCGTGGAAATCCTGGTGGAGCTCACCGTGGGCACGTCGGGCCAGGGTGACGACGAGCGCATCGTCCTCAGCCTCCGACGCCTGCACGAGGTCATCGACACCTTGCGTGAGCCGCTGGAGCACCCTCGCCACGCAGGGGCGGCGAGGCTCGTCGAAACACGGGCCCGGGGGGAAGACCTCTACCGGCTGGTGGTGGAGAACGCGCCATTGGGCATCTTCCACTACGACACCTCACCCGTCATCACCGCCTGCAACGAGCGCTTCGTCACCATCCTCGGCGCCACCAAGCGCATCATCGTGGGACTGAACCTCCTGTCGCTGCGCGACGAGGGGATGATGCGCTGCGTGCGCGAGACGCTCGCGGGCCGGAGCGCGGACTACGAGGGCGACTACGTCTCCGTCACCGGCCACAAGGTGACGCCCGTCCACGTGCGCTTCGCGCCTTGCTACAACGACGCGGGCGCCGTCGAGGGCGGGGTGGGCATCGTCGAGGACGTCTCCCAGCGGCGGTTCGCGGAGCGGGAGCGCGACGAGAGCCTGGCGCTGCTCACCATGCTCTTCGACAGCGCCCCCGTGGGCCTGGGCTTCGTGGACGCGCGGCTGCGCTACGTGCGCGTCAACGAGCGGCTTGCGCGCATCAACGGCAGGCCCGCCGAGGAACACCTGGGAAAGGACCCCCATCAGGTGCTCGGCCCGGGCGGGCCCGCTGTCGAGGAGATGCTGCGACGGGTGCTCGAAACGGGCGAGCCCGTGGTGGAGGAGGAAGTGGACACGAAGGTGATGGGCGTTCCCGGCCCACGGCGGCTGCTGGCGGGCAGTTGCTATCCGGTGCGCGCACCCGATGGGCGGACGCTGGGCGTGGGCGTGCTGGTGGAGGACATCACCCAACGCAAGCTCGCCGAGGAAGAGCGCGAGCGGCTGTATCACGAGGCCCAGCAAGCCATCCGCGTGCGCGACGACTTCCTGTCCATCGCCTCGCACGAGTTGAAGACACCCCTCACCCCGCTGAGCCTCCGGCTGGCCACCCTGGAGCGGAGGCTGGAGCGGGGAGAGAGCGTGGACCCCACCCTCCTGCGCCATGCGCGCCAGCACCTCCTGCGGATGACAGGGCTCATCAATGACTTGCTGGATGCCTCGCGCATCGAGGCCGGAAGGCTCGCGCTGCACCCGCAGGCCACGCGCATGGACAGCCTGGTGGAGCATGTCCTCCAGTCCATGGACGCGCAGCGCGGTGGCCACGAGCTGCGCTACCAGCGGCCCGAGAACGCCGTGCAGGTGTTCGCGGACCCGTACCGGTTGGAGCAGGTCATCTCCAACCTCGTGGAGAACGCCTTCAAGTACAGCCCCGACGGCGGCGTCATCCAGGTGACGTTGGAGACGCATGGAGAGCTGGCGCTGCTGTCGGTGAAGGACCCGGGCATCGGCATCCCCGAGGACCAGCAGAGGCTGCTCTTCGAGCGCTACTTCCGAGCCCGCAACGTCTCCTCCCGCTCGTATGGGGGGTTGGGCCTGGGCCTGTACATCAGCCGCGACATCGTCGAGCGCCACGGCGGTCGAATCTGGGTGGAGAGCCAGGTGGGCCAGGGGTCCACCTTCCACGTCGCCCTGCCCCTGCTCAGTGGAACCT
>NZ_JABUMQ010000251.1:0-17196 GCF_013336645.1 Myxococcus sp. CA039A
GTAAAAATGGAACGCAGCGGGGGCGCCAGCCGCCGGACTCTACCGGCCGCGAGCGCCCCCGAGCAATCGTGTAAAACCCGCCAAAGGGCGGGAATCATTGGCCTTCTTGCTACTCGGCCGAGGAAGCGTCGGAGGGAACGTCCCCGTCCTCGCCCCCCGCACCGCCTTCGGACGACTCGGCGGAAGCCGGGGGCGCCACGGGCGTCTCCGGCAGGGCCTTCGCACGCTCCACACCCGCGCTGTCGTTGAGCTGGGTGTAGAGGGCCACGGCCTTGTCACGCTGCTGCAGCTCTTCGGCGAGCTGGGCGGCGCGAGGCAGGTTGCCGAGCTTCTCGTGCAGCGGCAGCGCCTTGTCCTTGCGCCCCGCGGCCTCCCACGCCTCGGCGGAAGCCGCGACGTCGCCGAGCAGCTCCAGCCACCGGGCACGGCCCGCGGGCTTCTGCTCCTGCTCGGCCCGGGCCAGCTCGCGCTGAGCCAGCTCCTTCGCCTCTTCGTCCAGCTTCAGCCGCTGCATGAAGTGGAACGCCTTGGGAGGAGGCAGGGTGCCCAGCACCTCCACCGCCTCGCGACGCTGGCCCGCCGCCACGAGCAACGTGGCCGCGCCCAGACGATCTCCACGCTCCACCAGGCTCTTCACCTCGAGCCCACGGATGCGGTTGGCGCTGGCCATGTCCCGCGAGCGCTCGTACGCCTTGCGCGCCAGGGTCAGCTTCCCCGCACGCTCGTACGCGAGCGCCGCCTGGTCGAACTGGCGCGCGCGCTCATACAGGCGCGCCACGTTCTCGAAGTCGCCCTTGCCAACGTAGTGCTCCATCAGGAGCTCGTAGGCACCGGCCTTCTCCAGCGTGGGAGCGAGCTGATCCGGGGGCAGCGTGCCCACCAGTCGGCGCGCGGCATCGTTGTCGCTGCCCGCGAGCGCGGTGCGCAGCGCGCTCTTGAGGTCTCCGCCCGCCTCGAACAGCCGGGTGGCGTCCGCGAAGCCATTGTTCCGCTCGTGCAGACGGGCCGCGTCACGCGTGCGACCCATCCCCTCGAGCTGCTTGGCCTGCTCCTTCCAGTCGCCCGTCAGCTCCGGCATGGGACGGCGCTCGCCGCGCTCCGGACGCTCGCCGGCCGCGCCGCGCTCGGGACGCTCCCGGCGCTCGCCCGCAGCAGCGCCACGCTCGGGACGCTCCCGACGCTCACCCGCCGCGCCACGCTCGGGACGCTCACCGCGCTCCCGACGCTCGCCTCGCTCCGGGCGCTCCCGACGCTCACCGCGCTCCGGACGTGCCTCCGTCCGAGCCGCAGGCGCCGTGGGCTCCTCGACCTCGGGGCCGGGCTGACGACCGCTGGCGGCGAAGGCCACCTCGGCGCGCTCCCGGTCTCCCGCCGCGCGCCAGACCTGTCCCACCAGGAACAGCACGTCCGTCCACGCGTCGAACTTCTCCTTGGCGGGGTCCACCGCGGGCGCCGCCGGAGCAGCAGCCTCGGCCGGAGCCGCGCCCGTCTCACCCTCGGCGACCGCACCCTCCGCGCCTTCCGCCGGAGCGGCGGCCTCGGCCGGAGCCTCGGTGGCCTCCACCGGGGCACTCGCCTCCGCGGGGGCCGAAGCATCCGGAGCCGCGGGCTTGGGCTGACGCTGCACGCGCAGCATCGTGGTGATGAGTCGGCCTCGCGTGTTGAGGTCCAGGTCCTCCAGGGACTTCAGCCGCATGGGCCGCAGCGAGCGCACAATCGCCTGCAGCGGGCCCTTCTCGGCCAGGAAGTCCGTCTTGGACAGGGCCTTCTCCAGGACGCTCAGCTCGGAGATGACACGCTGACCCGGGCCCACGGGGCCTTCGTCACGACCCCGACCACGTCCGTCGCGGCCTCTGCCCTCGCCCCTTCCACCAGGGCCTCCCGGACCGCCCCGGCCACCAAAACCACCGCCAGGACCGTCACGGCGCGGGCCCTGACCCGGCGCACCCCCGTCACGACCACGCCCACCCTGGCGCGGCCCACCGCTTCCATTCTCCTGAGGCACGTCTTTCTCCCGCTGGAACTAGAACGCGTAGCGAATGTTCGGCGCCACCGCGAACCCGAACGAGCCTCCGGAAACGAGGTAGTTCCCCGTGACCTCGAGCCCCACGGAAAAGTGGCGCAACCGTGTGTAGTACTCCACTCCGGGCCCGGCAAACACAAGAATGTCGGAATCCGGAAGGAGACGCTTCGGCGAGAACATCGCATAACCCGCGCCTGCGCGGACATAGAACCACGTGCGCTTCACTTCCTGGCTGTCGGCCAGGCCCACCAGGCGCGCGCGCAACACCGCGCCCGGGACGAAGGTGGAGAAGTCACCGGACACCGCGCCGCCGGACTCGCCGATGTACTCGGCGCTCGTGCGGATGCTGGAACCCATGATGAACAGGCCCACGGACACCCGCTCGCCCAGGTCCACGCCGAACTCCACCTGGGCCATGGGGCCCGAGGAGAACGGACGGGGGGTCCCCTCCGCCGCGGGCGGATTGGTCAGGAAGAGCGGACCGCCGAGCAGCGCGAAGTAGAAGCCGCGCTCGATTTCATCGAACGTGACGGCGGGCTTGTCTCCCGTCGCCGTGGGGGGTGGTTGCTGAGCGCTCGCGGCCACGGGGAGGACGAACACGGCACACAGGGCAATGGAGGCGAGGGCTTTCATGCGGTCCTGAGGTTGACGTGGCTCCCACGGGGGACGGGAGCCGGGGTGACTGCGCGGGCGACCCCGGGGAAGGGCCGCCCGTGAAGCGGAGGAAGGCCGGCGCTAATCGCCGGACTGCTTGAAGATGAACGGATAGGTGACGACCACCACGCCACCGCCCTTGGGCTCGGGGAACTTCCAGGTGCGCACGCGACCGGCCACGCACGTCTCCAGCTCCGCGTTGCCCGCGGTGGACTGGGCCACCGAGGACGACGCCACGGAGCCAGTGGCGGTAATCACGAACTTCACGGCCACCTTGCCGCCCAGCTTCGGGAACCGGTTGAGGAGGCTTTCGTAGCAGTAGCGAATCTGCCCGCGGTTCATGTGGATGACCTTGCGGATGAGCTCCTTGTCCAGCGAGCCCATGACCTCCGGGTCGGACGAGGTGATGCCCACGTCCACGCTGGACTTGCCACCCAGCACGCCCACGCCCGTGCCGTAGCTGCCGGTGCCGCCGCCACGACCCTTGGTGCCGATACCGCCGATGCCGACGGTGTCACCGGTGCCGCCGCCACCACCGCCGGAGCCACGCAGGCCCAGGCCGCCGAAGCCACCCGAGTTGCCCGCCTTGGCGCCGAACATGTTGCCCATGGCGCTCTTCAGGTCGCCGCCCAGGCCCTTGCTGCCGAACACGGTGGAGATGCCGCCCTTGCCGCCGCCGAAAATCTTGGCGGTCAGCGCGCGCGCCTCGTCCTTCTTGTTCGGGTCGCCCTTGGGCGCGGTGCGGTTGTTGGTCTTGGGCGCGTCCTTCTTGCCCATCTGACCTTCGTCACCGCGGCTCTTGGCCGCCATCTCGCCGCTCTTCTTCGCTTCCTTCTGCTGATTGAGGCGCTCGAGGAACTTGTTCTTCTGCGCCTCGGGCGGCTTGATGAGGAACTTGGCGATGCGCGCCTGGTTGCCGGACAACTCGTCCGCGTACTCGTCACCCTCGCCCGTGCGGTTCATCGCGGTGATGACGAACGCGGTGGCCGCGAAGAACATCACCAGGAAGATGTTGAGCGCGGTGTAGTCCAGCGACTCGCCCAGCGGCGCCACGACGCGCTTGGGGACGGACTGGAAGCTCGCCTCCATCGTCACGCCGCCCAGGTCCACCCAGAAGAAGTCCTCCGCGTCGAGCGTGAGCGTGTACGCGTCACCCTCGTGCGAGGCCTTGCCGGACTCGATGACCGCCTTGAGCTCCTGCGTCTCGCCCTTGCGGACCAATTCGCCCTTCATCTTCCCCGTGAAGCGCACGACGAACGACTGACCGTCCGTGCGCAGCACGTCGAAGCGGGGAGCGCCGAACTTGGCGTCACCCATGACGAAGTCGACGCCCGCGGCGCTGCCCACCGTCACGAAGCGCTTGATACCCGGGGCGACGAAGAACTCGCCCACCCGCTGGTCACCCCAGCAGAAACGCAGCGACACACCCTGCGGACCGCTCGACTTGGAGCGGCGCACCGTGCGCACGCGGGGCGCGGCGTCGTCGACCGGGGCCTGCGTCGCGCGGGGAGCCGGCGCGGGCTCCTCGGCGGCGAGGATGGGGCTCTTCTGCGTGGGGGCGACGGAGGCGTCCAGCGCACCCGCGCTCGCGGCGGCGATGGGGGTGGGAAGGGACGACTCGGCGGCCTCGGCGGCGGCGGCCTGCGCCAGCCCCGTGGCGGCGGTGGTGGAGCCCAGCACGGGGTTCTTCTCCGTGGTGGTATCCGTGCTCGCCGCGGCCACGGCCAGGTTGGCGGCCGCGATGGCGGAGGGGTTCTCCAGCCGGATGGTGGTGGCGCCCACCCGAATCTCGTCGCCGAACGACAGCAGGCCCTTGTTGACCCGCTTGTTGTTGACGTACGTCCCCTCGACGCTGCCCATGTCGATGATGGACATGGAGCCGTCGCCGGCGACCTCGATGACGGAGTGGATGCGGCTGACCTTCTCGTCCTCCAGGCACAGGTGCGCCGAGGACAGCCGGCCAATCTTGATGATGTCGCGCTCGTAGTCCTTGGTGGCGACCAGGGTGTCGCCCTTGAAGACCTTGAGTGTCAGGGGAACGGCCATGAGGGCTCCTGCGGAAGGTGGATGCTCGCTATGGACAACGCTCGCGCCGGAAGGTTCCCGCCGACGCACCGACGCTTGTTACAGCTCGCCCACGGACTGCATCACCTTGTCCTCGAAGTCCTCGCGGATGCGGATGAGGTTCGAGTGCTTCACCGTCTCGCGCGCCTCGATGTACTCGCCGTCCGGCTTGGTGAGGTCGCCTTCGATGGTGTCGTCCTCGAAGTCGATGTTCGTCGTCTTGGAGTAGCGCACATTACCCTCCGCGCCCCCACCTGCCGGCTTGGCCGCATCATCCTGGGCGAAGGCCGGAGCCACCGCGAGCACCGCGCACAACATCAGAGCCTTCCGCATCACTGCCTCCCACAAGGGCCCCGCCGGGCCCGTTCGACGCCGCATGTCCAGACAACGGACAGCGAAGGTTCGCATCATCCCCCCGGGGCTCGCCACAGCGAAGGCACCCGGGGACATCCCAACTTTCACAGCAGGTCGTCTTCAGGCTCACCCGGCTCGGAAGGATCCGTCGTGCCTGCATTCTTCTTCTCCTGAGCCCCCGCTGCGGGGGACTGAGGAGGGGCCGCCGGCGGCTGGGGCGAAGAGCCCCCCGCCGGAGTGGCCTGGGCGGAAGTACCCGTGCCCGTGGCCGGAGCCACCGCGGCGCCATTGGGCGCGGGGGCCTGGGGCGCCTGCTTCTTCTCCGCGGCCTGCATCTGGGCCTGCTGCTTCTTCTGGAGGTCCTCCATCTTCTTCGCCTGCTCTTCGGCCGCGACGGCCTCGCGCTTGGCGCTGACGATGGCCTCCGCCTCACGCAGCAGCCCGAAGACGGGGGCCTCGCCGGACAGGGCCACCTCTCCGCCCGCCGTGGCGATGTACCGCTTGTAGAGCTCCACGGCGCGCTCGGGGGCGTCCTTCACCTTGTGGAGGAGGATGGCGCGGTTGAGGTGGACGGCCGCCAGCTCCGGGTCCAGCTTCTCCGCTTCGTCATACTCCTGCATCGCCTTGTCGTACTGACCCTGGCCCTTGTAGGAGAGGCCCAGGTTCAGGTGCGCGGTGGCGTTCTTCCCGTCCGCCTGGAGGATGCGGCGCAGGTGCTCCTCCGCGCCGGGATAGTCCTCCGCGTCCAGCGACAGCTGCGCCAGCGCGACGTGCGACGGGACATAGTCCTCGCGCGCCTCCAGCGCCTTCTTGAAGGACAGCCGAGCGTCATCGGCATCACCCTCGCGCAGTTGGATGAGGCCCACCGAGTGGTGCAGCTCCGGGTCCGCGCCGTCCAGCTTCACGCCGCGCAGCGCCACCAGCTTCGCCATCGAAAGCTGCTTGCGGTCCAGGTAGCTGCGGATCATCACCTTCAGCGCGGTGGTGGACGTCGGATCTCTCATCAGCGCGCCACGGGCCAGCTCCATCGCCTTGTCGTGGTCGTTCTGCTGCCGGTAGATCTCCGCCAGGCGCGCGCGGGACTGCGCGTCGTCCGGATAGCGCTGGAGGACCTCCTGATAGAGGGCCACCGCGCCGGCCACGTTGCCGCCGTTCTGCTCCATGACGGCCAGGTTCTCGGACGCCTGGCGCAGCGAGGGCTTCTTGGTGAGCGCCGCCTTGTAGCGGGCCTTCGCTTCCGGGATGTTGCCCTGACGCTCGGCGATGACGCCCAGGTTGTACTCGGCCTCGGCGAGGTTCGCGTCGGACTCCAGCGCCGACTTGAACTTGCGCTCCAGCGCCGGGTAGTCGAACGCCTTGGCCTTCTTCTGCGTGTCGAAGGACTTCACCGCGTCCTCGAAGCGCGCCTTGGCCGTGTTGGAGATGGGCGGAGGCGGAGCGTCCTTCGGCTGCGCCGTGGGGTTCTTCGCCACGGGCGCGGGAGAAGTGGCCTTGGACGCGGTGCAGCCGGCGGCGATGAGCGACGCGGCCGCCAGGAGGGGGAACAGGCGCATGGTACGGGTCGTCCGGTTCATTAGAGGAAGTCCTCCGGCTCCTCGTCGGCCCCAGCCGCCTTGGCGGGCTTGGTGCCGTCCGGGGTGGAGGCGGTGGCCTTCGTGTCCACCTGGGTCTCTGTCTGCGAGCGCAGCTGCGCGGTGAGGTCCGTGAGGTCCTCCTGCAGCGCCTCCTTCTGGTTCTTCTGCTCCGCCACGGCCTTGGGCGCCGGCGGCGGCACGTCCTGGATGCCGGCCAGCACGTCACCACCGATGATCTGCTGGCGGCTCTTCAGCGCGACCTTCTCCTCCGGCATCTCCGGATAGCGGTCCGGCTGGTAGGTGGTGCGCAGCAGCTTCAAGCTCTCCGCGGCGCAGGCGTTGAACACGTCCAGCTCGCGGCTCTTCGCCACCGTGGCGGCGAACGCCTCCGTGGCCTTGTCCTTGAGCGGCTGGGCCTGATTGGTGAACTCGTCGCGCAGCGCCTGCTGGGCCTCTTCGTCCAGGCCGCGCGGCATGGGCGCGTTGATGACGCTGTGGGCGAAGTGGTCATACGCCAGACCAATGCGGTTGAGCGCGCAGAGCGACGGCTCCGGAGCACCCAGGGACACCGTCTGCACGTACTTCTTCTCCACCACCTGCAGCGCGCGGCTCTTGTCCTGGATGCTGGCGCGGAAGCGGTCCGGCGACGGCGGCGCGCCCCAGTACAGCTTCAGGCGCTTGTATTCCGCCCAGTCCAGCTCCACGCCCAGGAACTGCGCCTGCGCGGCGGTGGCCAGCGCGGGCTTCTCCAGTGTGGTCTGCACGCGGCGGGGGAGCTGGTCGAAGTGCTCGCCCACGCGCTTGTACATGCGCGTCACGTCGCGCGACTTGTTCATCTTCTTGTACAGGTCGATGATCCGTCCCTCGGCGGTGAGGAACTTGCTGGCCGAGCGCATGTTGTCGCGCTCGTACTCTTCCAGCATCTTGATGGCCCGCATCGCCGCGCCGCTCTTGCCGGTCAGCTCGATGATGGACAGGCGGATGTCATCGGCGTCCTTCGCCTTCGGCCACAGCTCCAGGTAGCGCTCGCGGTTGCGCAGCGCCGCCTTCGTCTGGCCCAGGCCCTCGCGGTAGGTGGACGCGTTGAACAGCGCCACCTGCGCCTTGGCCTCGTCCCACTTCTGCGGCACCGCCGGCTTGTCGTCGCCGCCCTTCCTGTTGGACTTGCTGGACTTGCTCGGGCGCGCCTTGCCGCCACCCTTCTCCGACACGCTGCGCTCGTAGCCCTTCACGTACAGCTCGTAGGTCGTCGCGGCCTGCTCGAAGTCGCCAATGGCCTCCAGCGCTTCCGCGTTGGCGTAGATGGAGTCCGGCACGTACTTGGAGCGCGGATACTGGGCGAAGAGCCGGGCCCGCACTTCAATCGTCTTATCCAGCATCTTCGCTTTGTAGTAGTCGACGGACGCGTTGTAGAGCGCCAGGTCGGCGATCTCCGTCTGCGGGAAGTCGTGCACGAAGTTGAGGTACGCCTCGGCCGCCTTGGAGAACTCCTTCTTCTCCTCCAACTGGCTGACCAGCTTGAACGACGACTGCTCAATCAGCTTGGCCAGGTCGTCGCGGAACTTGCCCGTGGCCAGCTTGTCGTTGGCGTAGAAGCGCCGCGCCCACTCGTTCACCTTCGCGAAGTCCTGGAGCAGGTTGTACGAGTCGAGGATGAGGTTGGCGCTGATCTCCGCCGCGCGGTCGCCGTTCTCGAACTTGTACTCGGGGTAGCCGAGCGCGATTTCGCTGAAGCGCAGCACCGCCTCGTCGAAGTGGTTGTGGCGGTAGTAGATGTTCGCCGCCTTGAAGGCGATCTCCACCCGCTTGTCACCCTTGGGCACGTACTTGAGGTAGCGCTCGCACGCATCCAACAGCGCCTTCTTCAGCGTGGGGATGGCGGCCTTCTTCGACAGGTCCGTGCCCACCGATTCGCTCTTCGCCTCGCCACGCGCCTCGGCGGCCTTGACGACCTCGTCGTAGGCCAGCACCGCGTTGTAGGACGCGTTCGGCAGCCACTTGCCCGGCTTGCCCGGCTTCAGCTTGCCCTTGTCGTCCTTGGCCTCCAGCACCTTGGCGTCCTGGAGCACGACGAGCGTGTAGTTGGCGGCGGCCTTCTCGTAGTTCTGCAGGTTGTCGTTGAGCAACTCCGCCCAGAAGAAGCGCAGGTCGTACGCCTTGGGGTTCTCCGGGAAGAGCGTGAGGTAGTCGCTGTAGACGGCGTCCGCGTAGCGGAACGTCTCCTCGTTGCGCGTCTTGCGGCCCTCGTTGTGCCAGGTGACGGCGAGGTTGGAGAGCGTGCGCTCGGACAGCTCCTTCGCCTCCGCGAGCAGCTTCTTGTCCTTGTCGTCCTTGATGACGCCGGAGCTTTCGACCTCCTTCATGATCTTCACGAGCCGGCGCACCTGGGCCACGGTGCGCTCCTTGTTGCCCATGCGAAGGATGCAGTCGACGATCTTCCCCTGGAAGCCGGGCGCCTCGGGCGACAACGGCTTTTCCTTGATGAGGGAGTTGAAGGTGATGGCCGCTTCGCGGTCCTTGCCGTCGCCGTAGTACATGTTGGCGAGCTGCTTGAGCATCGTGAAGCGGTCCTCCGGATTGGAGGCCACCTTGCCGAAGTCCGCGCGCGCCTGCGCCACGTCGCCCTCGTGCGCGTACGCTCGCACGTAGTCGGTCCGGGCCTCACGCACCAGCGAGCCTCGGCCGCTCTTGCCGCCGTCCTTCTCCACCGCGTTGGCGCCGGCCAGTTCGCCGTACAGCACCACCGTCTTGAACTTGTCCTTCGCCGCCGTGTAGTCGCCCAGGTTGTAGTGGCACCAGCCCTGCTTGTAGAGGGCGAACGCGTACACCTGGCTCTCCGGGAACTCGGCGGCCTTCTTGTAGGCCACCAGCGCCTTCTCCAACTCCGGGCGCTTTCCCTTGGAGTTGTTGAAGTAGTACTCGCCGAAGGCGAGGTACGCGTCCGGGATGTACTTGGACTTCGGGTGCTTCTCCACCAGGCGCTTGAAGGCGACCAGCGCCTTGCGGTCCTGGCCCTCCTCCATCAGGTACTGACCGAGGAAGAAGAGCACCTCGTCCGTGCGCTCGAACTTGGGGAACTCCTGGACAATCCGGGTGTACTGCTCGACGGCGAGCTTGCCGTACTCCTTCTGCTTCGCGACGAACTCCGCCTTCTCCGCCTTGGCCTGCTGCTGGCCCGCGGCGTCGTTGCGGTTCATGGCCTTGATGAGGTCGTCGTCCTTGCGGTTGGCCTCGAAGAAATAGAACTTCGACTCCTCCCAGTAGAACTCTCCCAGGCGGAACAGGAGGCTGGGGACCTCCTTCGGATCCGGCGACAGGGAGATGATCTTCTTCAGCGAGACGATCTGCTCGCGTCGCTTGGAGGCCACCTGCAGCTCCACGCCCAGTCGGAACTGGTCGTACTGGAGCGCGGGGGCGACTTCTTCCTTCTTCTTCTCGCGGGTGATGTCGCCAGCCAGGGACTTGTCCACCGCGGTGGCGGACTTCTGGCCCAGGTCGGCGTCACGCGGCGCTTTCTTCTCCTGAGCGGCGGAGGCCGAGGCCAGGAGGACGAGGCAGACGAGGAGCGAACGGCGCATGGTCTTCCTAAGCGGGGGGGACCGGCGTCCCCGGTTGCCTACCAAACAGGCAAGTGGCCGGGAATCTTCGGGAATTTCCATTCGGGGAGAACCACTATGCGCGGTTTCCAAGTGCAGGGTCAACCCTGACTGGCTGGCCCCTCCAGAAGTGGAAAGCAGGCCGGCAAACTTCCAGAACTGCTGTGAAAAGGATGACAACACGGTTGCCTTGTCGGACCCACCGGGTATGGGGGAGCGGACGGCCGGCTGCCCGGTCGCCCTGCCTGGAGTGGGTGTCGGATCATGAGTCTGTTGCCGGAAAGCGCCAGCTTCGAGGAGCTGGTGCAGGACTACTTCCTCGCGGTGCGTGGCGCGGGGCTGATGCTCTCGGCATTGGACTCGGAGCTTCTGACATCCTGGGCCAGAGAAGGCGTTCCGTTCGAGGTGGTGGCGCGGGGCATCTCCCGCTCGGCGGAGAAGGCGCTGTGGGATGCGCGCCCCGGTGAGCCCGTGCTGCGAAACCTGCGTGCGTGTCGGCGGCAGGTCGACGCGGAGATCAAGAAGTACCGTTCGCTGACGGCGGGCGCGGGTGAGACACCGGCGCCGGAGGCTCCCTCGCGACGTCGGAAGGCGCTGTCGTGGGAGGAGACCCGACATGCCCGGCTCGTCGACGCGCTGGAGGACCTCGCGGGGCGGGAACAGGCCCTGGCGCCCCGGGTGGCGTGGCTGCGCGGCACGGTGCTGGCGAGCATTCCGGGGGAGCCCGCCGCGCTCGATGCGCAGGAAGCCCTGAGTTTCCTGGCGCTCCTGAGAGCCCTCCCCTTCCTGCAGCGACGCGAGGTGTGGCGTGACGCACTTTCGGTGGGTTCTGAACAGCAGGTGATGTCGGTGCGCGCGCGAAGGCTCTCCCGGCGCTTCCGGGTGGTGGCCGCGGTGCGACGGCGACTGGGTGTGAAGGAAGTCTGAGGGGGCGACACAACTACTGCTCGCCCGTTCAGTTTGCGAGGAGGCGGGGAAGGGCTCTGCTATGGCGATGCGCGAGACGGGTGTGGGAGCGAAGGCGACTGGGGAGGGGTGCCGCGTCTGTGCCGGCCGGACGTATGTCATCGAACGGCACGGAGACCAGGCGCAGGCGCGCGTGTGCGCATGCTCGGAGAACTGCTCCATCTGCGGCGGGCGCGGCCATGTGCTGGTGGAGCGAGAGGGCGTCTTCAGCCAGAAGGTGGGGCCCAAGCGCTACGAGGTGATGGAGCCCTGCACCTGCACGCGGCGGATGCGGCGGGTGACCATCTTCAACGACGTGCGGCTGCCCGGCGTGGTGGCGCACGCGTCCTTCGACAACTACCGCGCCTTCAACGAGGCCCAGGACCGGGGCCGCGGGGTGGCGATGCACTTCGGCCACCAGTACGTGAAGGGCGCCACGTCCAAGGGCTTCATCCTGAGCGGCCCGGTGGGCACCGGGAAGACGCACCTGCTCGCGGCCACGCTGGGCCACCTCGTCATCGAGATGGGAGTGCGCGCGCGCTACGTGGAGATTTCGCTCCTCTACGCCACCATCCGGCGGGGCTTCCAGGACGGCAAGAGCGGCGGAGAAATCATCGGGCCGCTGTCGGAGGTGGAGGTGCTGGCCATCGACGAACTGGGCAAGGGACGCGGCAGCCCGTTCGAGATGGAGACGCTGGATGAGCTCATCGCCCGCCGCTACAACGCGGGCCGCACCACGCTGTTCGCGACGAACTACTCGCTGGAGCCGGAGAAGAAGCAGCGCCCCCTGGGCCCCACCGGCTACCGGACGACGGAAGACGCCAAGGCGGTGGTGAAGGAAGCGGAGCTGCTGCGCGAGCGCGTGGGCGAGCGCATCTACAGCCGCCTCTGCGAGATGTGCACCTTCGTGGAGCTGCCCAAGGACACCCCTGACCGCCGACGCACGCGGCAGGAAATGGACACGCTCCACCAGCCCCCCACCGGCGGCATGCGCAGCGCCGGGCGGTGACTCGGGCGCCATGACTGACGCCATCCTGGTCCTCGTCGCCGCGCCCTCCGCCGACAAGGCCGCGGAGCTGGCGCGGACCGTCGTGGAAGAACAGCTCGCCGCCTGCGGCAACATCCTCCCCGGCCTTCGCTCCATCTATCGCTGGGAGGGCAAGGTGCAGGACGACGCGGAGGCGCTCATCCTCTTCAAGACGAGAGCCGCGCTCTTCGACACCCTGCGGGCCCGCATCATCGCGCTGCACCCCTACCAGGTGCCCGAGGTGCTCCGCGTCGACATCGCCGACGGTCACGCGCCCTATCTCGCGTGGATTCTCGACAACACCCGCGCCTCGCTCTGAGCAGCACCACCGCGCGCGTCGAGGCACTCACGTGGCGGGTGGAACAGGAGTCTCAGGGGGCTTCGGCTCCGCCTCCGCGGGCGCCCCCGGTTCCGCCTTGAAGACGAAGTGTCCGTCCTGGAAGTCGACCCTGATGCGCTGGCCCTCGCTCAGCTCACCGCGCAGCATCATCCGGCTGAGCTCCGTCTCCAGCTCGCGCTGGATGACGCGGCGAAGGGGGCGTGCGCCATAGCGGGGCTCGAACCCCCTCTCGGCCAGCGAGTCGCGCGCCGCGTCCGTCAACTCCAGGCCCACGTTCTGCCCGTGCAGCTTGCGGCGCGTGGCCTCCAGCATCGTGTCGACGATGCGTCGGAGCTGCTCGGGGTTGAGCGGATGGAAGACGATGATTTCGTCGATGCGGTTGATGAACTCCGGCCGGAAGTGCCCGCGCAGCGCGTTCATCACCGCCTCGCTGGCCCGCTCCCTGACCGTCCGCTCCTCGTCCCCCGAGCTCTGGAAGCCGAGCGCCGCCCTCGCGGCCCCCATCGCCTCCGAGCCCAGGTTGGACGTCATGATGATGACCACGTTCTTGAAGTCCACGGTGCGGCCGCGTGAGTCCGTGAGCCGCCCGTCGTCGAGAATCTGCAGCAACAGGTTGAACACGTCCGGGTGCGCCTTCTCCACCTCGTCGAAGAGCAACACCGAGTACGGCCTGCGACGCACGGCTTCCGTGAGTCGCCCCGCATCCTCGTAGCCCACGTAACCCGGGGGCGCGCCGATGAGCCGGCTCGCCGTGTGGCGCTCCTGGAACTCGGACATGTCCAGGCGAATCATCGCGGCCTCGTCGTTGAACAGATACTCGGCCAGCGCGCGCGCCGTCTCCGTCTTGCCCACGCCCGTGGGCCCCAGGAACAGGAACGAGCCGATGGGACGATTCGGGTCCTTCAAGCCCGCGCGAGCCCGGCGCACCGCCTCGGAGATGGCGCGCAGCGCGTCCTCCTGTCCCACCACGCGCTGCTTCAGCGCCTCCTCCATCTCCAACAGTCGCTGTCCCTCTTCCTGTTGCAGCTTCCGCGCGGGGATGCCCGTCCACTCGCTCACCACCGTGGCGATGTCCTCCGGCGTCACGGCGGGTTCGGTGACACCTCGCTTGAGCTGCCACTGCGTGCGCAGGCCTTCCAGCTCCGTGCGCAGCGTGTCGAGTTCGCCCTTGAGTCGGCTCGCCTCTTCGTAGCGCTCCCCCGCCACCGCCGCGCTCTTGTCCTTCTCCTTCTGCGCGAGCATCGCCTCCACCTCACCCAGCCGGTCCGGCGCGGTGCGTGCGCCCAGCCGCACCATGGCCGAGGCCTCGTCGAGCAGGTCGATGGCCTTGTCTGGCAGGAACCGGTCATTGACGTACTTGTCGGACAGCTCGACGGACGCGGTGAGCGACGTGTCGAGAATCTTCACGCGGTGATGCGCCTCGTACGCATCGCGCAGTCCTCGCAGGATTTCGATGGCCTGCTCCGGCGTGGGCTCGGCCACCATGACGGGCTGGAAGCGGCGCTCCAGGGCGGCGTCCTTCTCGATGTTCTTCCGATACTCATCCAGCGTCGTGGCCCCCAGGCACTGCAGCTCTCCGCGAGCCAGCGCCGGCTTGAGCAGGTTGGACGCATCCACCGCGCCCTCGGCACCGCCGGCGCCCACCACCGTGTGCACCTCGTCGATGAAGAGGATGATCTGCCCCTTGAGGGCGCGAATCTCGTCCATCAGTCCCTTGAAGCGCTCCTCGAACTCGCCCCGGAACTTCGTGCCGCCCAGGACACTCCCCAGGTCCAGCGACAGCACGCGTTTGTCCTTGAGCACCTCGGGGACCTCTCCCGCGACGATGCGCTGGGCCAGCCCCTCCGCGATGGCCGTCTTGCCCACGCCCGGCTCACCGATGAGCACCGGATTGTTCTTCGTCTTGCGACTCAGGATGCGAATGACGCGACTGATTTCCTTCTCGCGCCCGACGACCGGGTCCAACTCTCCCGCGCGCGCCAGCACCGACAAGTCCCTGGTGAAGCGTGTCAGGTTCGGCGGAAGCCCTCCGCTTCCCTGCCGCCCACCGACTCCCGCCGAGGGCGCCGCGGGCCCCCCCACCGAGGCGACCAGGCGCTTGCGCAGCTCATTGACGTCGACGCCCGAGAGGAACTGCGCCGCGTAGCTCTCCGCCTCCATCAGGATGCCGAGCAGCAGGTGCTCCGGTCCAATGAAGCTATGCCCCATCTGGAGCGCCTGGAGGCGGGCAATCTGGAGCACGCGCTTGACGCCCGAGGACAGCGTCACCCCCTGGGCCTTGCGCGGCTCGCGGCGGGGCATCACCGCGTCCAGGCGCGCCTCGAACTCGTCCACGGGCGCGCCTGCGTGCTTCAGCGACTCGCGCAGCTCCGGAACGGAGTGGAGCAAGGACAGCAACAGGTGCTCGATGCGCATCCGCTCGTAGCCCGAGTCGAGCGTCATCCGCGCCGAGCGCTCCAGCACCTGCTGCGCCATCTCCGACAGCTGCGTCAGCAGATTCTCCCGGCCCCGAGGGCGAGGGCCCATCATCTGCTCGACGAGGCTCTCCAGGCTGCCGAACCCCTTGGCGTCCCCCAGCCCCACGCCCATCGCGCTCGCGCAGTGGTTGCAGAAGTTGAGGATGGCTTCCTGCCCGTTCATCCGCTTCTTGAGCATGACCGCGGCTGGACGGGTCCGGCAGTTCTGACACAGCATGGTCGACGACCTCCGCGCTCCACTCCCGGGCAAGCTAGGAATGGCGCGGGCCGAGGACCACGGAAGGCCGCTTCACGAAGGGCGGGCATCCTGACGAGGCCTCATCCTCTCTCTCGTGGAGAGGCGCTCTCACGACTCCACCGCCCCACCCCCAGGATGGAGGAAGGCGTTGGCTCGCGACGTTGCGCTGCGTGCGCTTCGGACGAAGCCTGTGACGAGAGTCCTCAGGAGTCCGAGTGATGTCCCAAGACCGACTTCCCCGGCGGCGAGGACCTGCGCCTCTTCCCCGGACCCCTCTTCCCGAGGGAACATGTCCGGCATCCGGCCGAATGTCGCCAAGGCCCCTGACGCCCATGCCCCTTCCGTCTCCGTTCCATCCGCGCCGAGTGCTTTCCACGCTCCTGGCGGCGTCGCTCCTGGGCGCGTGTGCCACCGCGCCTCGCGCCGTGAAGGACGAGGGCACCGAGCGCATCGAGAACATCATCGGGCGACCGGACCGCGAGGAGCCCATTCCCGAGGGCATCTCCTTCGTTCCGGACACGAGTCCACTGCCGGAGGACGCTCTCGCCGTGCTCGACGAGCCAGCGACGACCGACGAGGAACCACCACCGCCACGAAACACGGTGGAGACCTATCTCGAGCAGCCCTCGTCGCCGTACTCCACGATGCAGCTGCTGGGACTGTGCACACCGCCCCGGCACGGTGCCTTCCACGCGCCCCATCCGCCCGCATGCACACTGGCGCCGGGCAGCATCCGGTTCCACATCGGTCCCAGGCCCGGGGGCAGCATCCCGGGGCTGCTTCCCTGAGCCGGACTCGCACGCCCCTCTTCGAAGAACCGGAGAGCAGCGGGCCGCGACTCACGAGCCAGCGTACCTCGCGCCAGAGGTCGCCCGCACGGAGGCATACGAAGCCCCGCGCCTGCTCCACGGGCTCGCGCGGGAGCGTGCATGAGTCGGCCTCGACACGACGAACCGCTCACGCGTGAGCACCCCGTGCATCGAAGGAGCCCCGAGGCTCCCCCGACACGACGGAGCGCTCAAGCCTGGGCGATGGACTTGGGCGGCAGCTTGAGCACCTGGCCCACCTTGATGTGGTCCGGGTCCTTGAGCTGGTCCTTGTTGGCCTCGAAAATCTTCGGGTACAGCTTCACGTCGCCGTAGATGTCCTTGGCCAGCTTGCCCAGCGTGTCGCCGGACTTCACCGTGTAGACCCCATACGGCTCCGCGTGCGTCACGGTGAGGTTCACCATGACTTCCTGCTGCCACTGCGTGTGCTTCGCCTTGATCTGGTCCCAGATGCGGTCGCGGTCCCACGCGTAGTCCACCGAGCCCTTGAGGATGAGCTTTCCATTCTCCTCGCGGGACTCGACCTTCGCGCCAATCGTCTTCGCCACGTCGAGCACGTCCTTGTAGTCATTCTGCAGGGCCATGGGCGTTCCTCCAGTCGGGTCAGGTCGCACGATGTCCACGTGACTGCCGCCGTGCGAGGGAGCGCACTGTAGGCACGCGGGCCTCGGCTCCCGTCTTGCCCTCCAGGCCCTCACCACTGCGTGCCAGCTGACACTCTCGCGAGGACGCCGGCTCCGTCGCTCCACGACAGTCCCCACGAGCACTCGCGCTTCGGCAGGAGAGCAGCCGGTGGTCCCTTTCCATTTCGCATCGGGTTCGTGGTAGCGAATGAGCACCGAGCCACGGCGCTCCTTCACCAGTGCATCACGCGCGGGAAGGATGACAGGCCGCCTGCTTCACGAGGGGCCGTACGGCACAGGCCAGCAGAATACCGCTCGCCCTCCCGAACGTTCCTTGGCTCGCTCAACCCCCAGAGGAGTCGACCCCCATGTCCACGCTGCGCAGCCTGTGCCTCATCGGAGCTTTCTCCGTGGGGGCCCTCGCCTGTAACGGAAACAAGGAGCCCCCCTCCCC
>NZ_JABUMQ010000252.1:0-17177 GCF_013336645.1 Myxococcus sp. CA039A
GAGGTGCGGTGGAGGGCGGGGTGACGCGAGGAGCTTTCCTGGCGCGTCCGGGAGTTCCCGGCGTGCCCTGACGTGGAGGTCGTGCCATGACGCTGCGAACGCGAGACGTGGTGCTGCTGCTGTCTGTCGTGGGGCTCGTTGCGTGTGGAGGCTCGGTGGAGGGGCCTTCCTCGCCTCCGCCTGAGTCACCGGGAGTCATTGAGGCCGCCGTCGTGCCACCCTGCACGGGGACCAATGCGTGGGCCACGATGGGGCATGACGCACGTCGCTCCTTCAGCTCGGATGGTTGTGCGTGGCACCCCTTGCGCAAGCTCTGGGAGTTCGCGCCCACCGCGGGGACGGGGCGCTCCGTGCAAGGCGTGGAGCGGGCGGTGGCGGACACCGACGGCGTCTACCTGGCATGGAACTCCAACCCCAACTACGTCGGCTCTGGTGGAAGCCCCGCCCTGGAGAAAATCGCCCCGGCCACGGGCGCCAGCGTGTGGAGCGTCGACCGGCAGCTCAATGACAACCGGGGACATTGGCCCTCCTTCTTCGCGTATGAAAAGCTTGTCGGCGGCGGTGTCTATGAGGCACGCGACGGCGTCGTCCGCAACGACGACGGTATCCGGACCTGGAGCAAGCAGTTCGGCGCGAACTACTATTCCGGTGGCACCACGCCGTACGCGGAACAGGAGCAGGCGAACAACGACAGCTGGGGCCAGTCGCTGTCGGACGGCACGCGCCTGTGGGTCTACAACCAGCTCCACTACCACGGCCCCAAGCTGGGCCTGCGCTCGCTGGACAAGCGTGGCAACCTGCTGCTCGAGCTGAACACCTACGGTTACTACGGCGGCACGCGCGTCTTTCCGCAGCACCAGTGGGACACTGCGGAAGACCGCCTGGGCTCCATCGCCACCGACAACGGCTTCATCTACCTGGCCGCCATCTACAACTTCCAGTGCTCCACGAACTGCGACGCGAACGAGCCCCGTCCCTTCGCCTCGGGCTTGTTCGGCTGGGACCTGTCCACGGGGACGCCTCGCTGGCCTCGAGTCGCGCTGGAGCCCGCCAGCAACATCAGCGTGTCGGGCAATCGCATCTACCTGCTGGAGCGCGACCTGGGCACTGGCACGGTGACGTTCAACATCCGCAACGCGGGCTACAACGGCGCGAGTCTCTTCCGGTCCCCGCCGTTTCCCAGCTCGCAAGTCACCGGCTATCAGGCGCCCGTGCTGGTGGCGGGCCGGGCCATCGTCGCCGCGCAGGAGAGCTCCGGTCCCAACGCCGGCACCGTGCTCTATTCCTTCGATGCCCTCTCCGGTGGCACGCCGCTGACGGCGACCCTCCCGGGCGTCTACGATGTCATTGTTCCCTACTACGGACGTGACCTCCTGGATTTTTCCACGACGCCCTTCGCGGGCAAGCGCAGCACCTCCCTCGCCGCGGCCTCGGGGACGAAGGATGCGTCCGGTGTGAGCATCCCCACGCTCGTCATCACCTCGCGTATGGGTTTGCACGTCGTCGCCGTCTCGACGCTCTCCTCGCTGTGGAGCGCCACCAAGCTGGCCCTGGTGGGGACGTCGGATGGTGGCTCGCTCAGGGACCCTGTCATCGTGAAGGACCGGGTCTATGTGGTGGACCGGAACAAGGTATACGCCCTGGGGCTGTAGCCGAGGCGATGTCGCCCGGACCGATGAGAGGAAGCACGATGCGACGGTGGGTGTTGCTGGTGTTCTGTGTCTCCACGCGCGTGTGGGCGCAGGACTATCGGGCTTGCAAGGAGCTGTTCGTGTCCCCGCTGGCGGCGAAGGTCGGGACGACGAACTCCAGTGGCGCGTCCTGGGACGAGGGCTCCGCGCCGGACCCGGAGCTGTCGGCGATGGCCGTCGACGTCGAGGGGGCTTCGCCCACCGTCATCGGTCCGAAGCAGGAGGACGCGGGCACCCTGCTGTGGAACAGCCTCTTCCTGGAAGAGACGCGTTCGGGAGCGTGGCTCCCCGTGGGAGTGGGCGGCTCGCTGAGCCTGCTGCTCACCGACTCGGACGAGGGCATGTCGGACTTCATCGGGGCCTTCACCGTCACGGTGCCGGAGTCGCTCGCGAGCGCGGGCATGGCGTTCCTCACGGTGCCCTCCAGCGGCGCGCAGCAGGTGCCGCTCGCGCTGCGCATCTCCGCCTCCGACGGCAAGCGGCCGTGCGCGGGGCTGGAGAAGGCGGGGCCGGCCCGCTACGAGCTGCCCACGCCTTCGTTCACCGCGCGAGTGGACTCGGCCCTGTTGGAGAAGCTTCGCGGGGCCCAGCGCTGCAAGGCCGGGAGCACCCAGGCCGAGTGCAAGGCGGAGAGCTACGAGGTGCTCTACACGCAGGAGCTGCTCAAGGACACCTGGGTGACGCTGGTATCCGGAGGGCCGTTCGACGGCAACCCGGGCAAGGTCTTCGCCGTGGCGCTGGGCATCGAGCCCGCGCGTCGACAGGTGGCGCACGTGGGGCGCTGTGAAGCGGTGAAGAAGGCGCCCTCGCTGGGTGACGCGCTGGTCTGCCAGCTGGGCACCAAGGGAACGGTCATCTCCGTGGAGAAGGGCAAGGCCCGGACGCGGCCCGCCACCGCTCGGGAGCTGGAGGCGTTGAAGGACGACGCCCCAGCGCCCGCGCCTGCTCCCGCGCAGTGATGTCTTCGAGGTGAGTGCCGGACACGACGGCCGGAGCGAGTGGCTCCGGTCGTCAACGCTCCGTCAGGGTTCAGACGGGCTTCAGGCTTGTGGCCGCATCGTGGCGAGCACCGCGCCGATGCCGATGAGCGCGATGCCTGACAGTCGCTCGCGCCAGACGAGGGCGCGTGGTGAGCTGGACACCCGTCCGCCCGCGACACCCAGCCAGGCGTAGACGGCGAGCACGGGCACCTCCACCACGATGCAGGAGATTCCGTACACGGCGAATTGCAAGCCCGCCCGTGGGCCCGGGTGGATGAACTGCGGAAGCAGCGAGCCGAAGAACAGGATGGACTTGGGGTTGGCGAGTTGTTTGGCGAACCCCTGAACGAAGGCCCCGCGCCACAGGGGTGGCTTCGGACGCTGCTCCAGCGTGAGAGCGTGCTTCGCCGCGAGTAGCGTCCTCACGCCGAGGTAGACGAGGTAGGCCGCGCCCGCATAGCGGATGCCGTAGAAGGCGAAGGGGGAGGCGGCCAGCGCCGCGCCCAGGCCGGCGACGGAGATGAGGAAGTACACGGCATTGCCCGCCTGGATGCCCAGCGCGGCGCTCATTCCCGTGCGAAAGCCTCGCGACATCGCTTGGGAGACCACCAGCAACACGGCGGGGCCCGGGGTGATGGCGAAGAGGGTCATGGTCAGCGTGAAGGTGGCCCAGAGGGTGAGGTCCATGGAGTGGCCGCGTGACCGGAAGACGCTCCGGCCCGGACGAGGCCACCCTACGGACGGGACGGTGTCACGGCAAATGACGCGTGCGTGACGCCCGAAGGGCGGGCTCCACGGTGACACAGGGCCGGCATGCCACCGTCCTTGAAGCGGCGTCGGAATGACGACGTTTCACGGAGTGTCATCCACGGATGACCTGAATCGCCGCGGCGAAATCCCGGCGTTGAATCAAGCCGCACTCATGGTCTGCTCCGGCTTCGGATGAGGCCTGGGCTCGTCATGAGGAGCGTCACACGTGAAGAAGACGTACGTTGGGAGCTGTCACTGTGGGGCGGTCCGTTATGAAGCGGACGTCGACCTGAGCCAGGGCACCTACAAGTGCAACTGTTCCATCTGCACCAAGGCGCGGCTGTGGCACGCCATCATCGGGCCGGAGGACTTCCGCCTCCTGGCCGGTGAGTCCTCGCTCTCCGAGTACCAGTTCCACACCAAGCAGCTCCATCACCTGTTCTGCAAGCACTGCGGCGTTCATTCCTTCGGCTGGGGTGACGACGCGGACCTGGGGAAGTTCTACACCATCAAGGTCAACTGCCTCGACGACGTGGACCTCGACGAGCTGCTGCGCTCCCCCATCACCTACGTCAACAAACGGGACAACGACTTCAAGAAGCCGCCGGCCGAGGTCCGTCACCTCTGAACCTGCTGGCTCGAACGGAACGCTGCGCATGAAGCTCTATGACGAACTGGCGGAGTGGTGGCCCCTGGTCTCTCCTCCGAGCGACTACGAAGAGGAGGCGTCCGAGTACCGCCGCTTGCTTCGTGCCGGCGCGACGGGCCCCTTGGTGACGGTGCTGGAGCTGGGCAGTGGTGGTGGCAACAACGCCAGCTTCCTCAAGCGCGACTTCCGGCTCACGCTGGTGGAGCCCTCGGAGGGCATGCGCAAGCACAGCCGCGAGCTCAATCCCGAGTGCGAACATCTGCCCGGTGACATGCGGACCGTGCGCCTGGGCCGCGAGTTCGACGCCGTGTTCATCCATGACGCCGTCGAATACATGACGACCGAGACGGACCTGCGCTCGGCGCTGGAGACGGCGGCGATGCACCTGCGCCCAGGTGGAGTCGTCCTGGTGGCGCCGGATGCGACGCAGGAGAGCTTCGTGCCGGGCTCGAGCACGGAAGGGGGCGACGAGCCCGAGGCTCCGGGCCGGGGCTCGCGCTCCCTGCGCTACCTCATGTGGACGCTGCCGCCGAAGCCGGGGAGCAACACTTCGGAGACCCACTTCGCGATGTTGCTGAAGGAGCGTGACGGCAGCGTCCGCTCCGTCCACGACGTGCATCTGAATGGCCTCTTTTCGAGGGCGACGTGGCTGCGCCTCTTCGACGAGGTGGGGCTCGACGCCTGCCTGGAGACGCGCACCCTGGAGGGCGCGCCGTACGAAACCTTCGTCGCCGTGAAGCGTCGCGAGTCGCGCGAGGCCTCGTCCTCGCCCGGAGTTGGCTCACGGCGCAGGACGTGAGGACGGGGGCATGAAGACCTCTTCGTCGTAGCGAAGCCGGAAGGTACGCCGAGAGAACTTCCAGTGTCCGTCCTGCTTCACGAACTGGTCGGAGTAGGTGCCGACAATCCTCCGGTCCAGCCCGGTTTGTTTGAAGCGAAGGACTTCGTCCAGGGTGGACCTCGCGGTGGCTCGCTCCGGGCTCTCGACGTGGACGACGATGGGGGTCACGCTCTGGACCCGCAGGTCGATTCTCTCGGCATTGCCGGCCATGCCCTTTCGGATGGCGTCGCGTCCCTCGAAGGTCCAACCCAGCGGTGGGGGAGCGAGGACCTCCCACACCGCGTCCTTCGCGAACATCTCCTCCGTCGCGGCCCAGTCCTGGTGATTCGCCGCGTCCGCGAAGCGCTCGATGAGCGAGCGCAGGGCGAGGTGGTCGATGGGGTACGCCTCGACATTCGAGACGCCCGCGGTGGCGATGCGCGAGGACATGGCCGAGCCCTCGTGGGTGCTCGCGCAGCCGAGCAGGGTGAGCAACGACGCCGCGAGCGGCGCGAGTTTGTGCGTGTGCATGGAGAGTGTCCTCGGGTCGGTGCGAAAGCCCCGGGGTGGAGCGCGAGGGTGACCCGGACCTCGCGACATCGGGGCAGGCACGGCGGAATATGTGAGGGAGCATCGATTCGGTCGAACACGTTGTTCCCGTCGGATTGTTAAGGCAGGCTGAATCGATGCCGAGCCCGCTCGTCGAGACCCGACATCTGCTCCTGCTCTCCGCGCTCGAAGAGGTGGGCAGCCTCAACGCGGCCGCACGCAAGCTGCACCTGTCCCCATCGGCGCTCAGCCAGCAGCTCCGGGAGCTGGAGGACCGGCTCGGAGGCGCGCTGTTTCATCGGCAGTGGAGGCGCCTGGTCCTGACGGCGGCCGGCCAGAGGCTCACAGAGGCCGCGCGCTCCGTGCTGGGGGAACTCGCGCGCGCCGAGGCCGAGACGCGCGAACTCCTGCGCGGCGCGAGTGGCACGCTGCGCGTTGCGACGGTGTGTCTCCAGTCCTATCGCTGGCTTCCGGAACTCTTGAAGTCCTTCTCGCGGGATTGGCCCGGGACGGAAGTCACGGTGGTGACGGAGGCGGGGGTGGCGCCCGCCGAGTGGTTGCTCGCGCGCAAGCTCGATGTGGCGCTCGTGGCGGGGGAGGTCCGAAAGGTCCCACGCATCCGCATGGAGCCGCTGTTCCGGGACGAACTCGTCGCGCTGGTGGGACGCGAGCACCCCTGGGCCTCCTCGCGTCAGCGGCAGATCGACGTGCGGACCTTCGCGGACCAGCACCTGTGGCTCGATGAGGGCGCGCTCCGAGCCGATGCACCCCTGGGCAGAGCGCTTGCGAAGGCGGGGGGCCTCTCGC
This sequence comes from Myxococcus sp. CA039A, assembly GCF_013336645.1. Lineage (NCBI taxonomy): Bacteria > Pseudomonadati > Myxococcota > Myxococcia > Myxococcales > Myxococcaceae > Myxococcus > Myxococcus sp. CA039A. The sequence continues at coordinate 6,247 of NZ_JABUMQ010000252.1, forward strand.
CTCGCAAGGTGACGCTCATCCCGATGACGGGGGGCCTCCCTGTCGAGATGGTGCGTGCGAACCTGGGGGTCACCGTGCTGCCTCGATGGGCCGTGGCACCCCAACTGGACGACGGCGGCTTGAGGGCCTTCCGTATCGGCCCGCGGGGGCTCTGGCTGGACTGGGCCGTGGCCACCCGGGACGGAGAAACGGAGCCCGCGCTCACCGCTTTCGTGGCGGCCCTGCGCGCGCACCACCCGGGGCCTCGGGGCCGGCAGATCCACCGGCGGTGATACATGGCTGAGACAAGTCACTGAAATCACGAGAAAGTGAAACCTTCTCGCAACACGGAACTCCCTCGTGGCGATAATCCCGAAGCGCGCCGTTCACGCTCTCCATCGGGATCCCCCACCATGGCCTCCAAGATCAGCGACCCGCCTCGTCCACTCCCTACCGCGACGACGCGAACCCCGGCCGCGAAGGCTCCCCAGCCCTCGGAGACGAACAAGGTCAAGACGCCCGACCTGAAGTGGAACAAGGACTGCTTCGAGCCGGGCAACGCCCAGCCGCTGCCGCTCCCCAAGCCCCCGGTGTCGCTGCCCCTGCCGCTGCCCAAGCCTCCGTCGCAGCTGCCGACGGACCCGAAGCCTCTGCCGCTTCCCGAGCCCGGCCCCGTGGAGCCCACGCCCGAGCCGAAGCCCGAGCCCTCCATCACCGACTCGGACCCGATGACGCACATCGCGTACCTCGCCTCGGACGAGCTCCAGGGCCGTGACAGCCCGTCGGCGGGACTCGACGCGGCCTCCGCGTACGTTCAGGCGCACGTCGAGAAGTACGGCCTCGTCGGCCCCAACTCGAACAACGCGGAGAACCCCTTCCAGCAGAAGTTCGACGTGTTCTCCTTCGTCGGCAAGCCGGAGACGTCGGCGACGGGTGACGCCGGGGAGCACGACCACGTGGCGCACAAGGAGTTCGGCCACCAGCTCTTCCAGGAGGGGTTCTACCTGGAGGACGGGATGCCCCGCGAGACGCTGGAGATGCTCAACAAGAAGTACGAGAGCACGATGAAGGCGGAAGGGCAGCCGCTCGCGCCCGCTCGCAGCGGAGACCTGCGCAGCGTCGAGGAGCTGCGCGCGCTGGCCACGGCGTCTGGCCAGGCGGTGAACACGATGGCGCTGCTGCCCGGCACCGGGCCGCACAAGGACGAGGTCATCGTGGTGATGGCCCACCTGGACCATGTGGGCACGGACCGTCGTGGCAACGTCCACAACGGCGCGGACGACAACGCGTCTGGCAGCGCGGTGCTGATGGCGGCGGTGCCGGAGCTGGCCGAGGCGCAGAAGCGCGGCGAACTGGACCGCTCCATCCTCTTCATCTGGACGGGCGCCGAGGAGAAGGGGCTGGTCGGCTCGCAGTACTTCGTCGACCACCCGATTCCGGGGCTGAGCACGGAGCAGATCTCCGGCGTCGTCAACGTGGACATGGTGGGTCGCTGGGATGACCAGCGCCTGTCCGTCGTGGACACCGACCGCAGGGGCCAGGCGAACTACTTCCGCGACGTGGTGGACCAGGCCAACGCGCAGCTCGCGGACCCGTTCGACCGCATCAACCGCGACATCAACGTGTACCGGGACCGCCAGGACGGCGCCGTCTTCGGCCGCAAGGGCGAGGACGTCCTCTTCCTCTTCGAGGGCCTGTCCAATCCCAAGGGCGGCGGCGACCTCATCCCCGAGTACCATGAGCCCGAGGACGACATCGACCTCATCCTCCGCGACAACGGCGGCGAGAAGCCGCGCCGGGTCAAGGACCTGATGGTCAACGTCATCGAGCTGGCCGCCAACCGCACCACCGCCAAGGAGTAGCGCCCGCTCGGGCGTGAAGGCGCCGGCCTCGAAGTCCTCGGGGCCCGGCGCACACTCCAGGGGGCTTGTCCCCAGGCCATCACCCGCCGAGACTCGAAGCCATGTCCGCAGGTACTCCTCCGCCGCGTCCGTGGTTCGCCTTCTCCGTCGACCTGTCCCCCGCGACGGCGCGTGAGCGCCTTCCAGGTCTCCCCTCCGCGCCCGCGTTGCCTGATGGCGAGCCGGCCGAGGCGCTGGACGTGGACGTCGTCTACGACGTGCCCTCGCTGGCCTGGGGCGGCAAGGTGGCCCGGCTGGTGGACGCCCCGGGCAAGACACTCCCCGGGCTGCTGCGGCGCGTTTCGCCGGAGACGTGGGACGCCGTGAGTCGCCTGGAGTCGGTGCTCGCCGAGGCCACCGCGTCGCGGCCCGTCAAGGTGCGCACCGCCACCGGCGCCGTGCTCTCCGCCCACGCCTTCACCGCTCCGGCCCGAAGCGGCCCTCCCGCCACGGGCCCCATCAGCGAGGCCTTCCTCGTCACCGTGGCCCTGGCCGCCGAGCGCACCGGCCTCCCCGCCGACTACGTGGAGCGCCTCCAGGCCGAGGCCCACATCGTGGGAACGCTCCAGCAGGCGAAGGTGGACGCACGCTCCGTCCCAGGCCCGTCCGCGAAGAAGCCGTGATCGCAACTTTCTGGAAAAAAGGCGGGGCGATGACGCAACCCGGTGTCGCCTCCGACCGACCATAGCTCTACCAGGGCCTCACTCCGTTCCTCCCCTGGGCGGCCCAAGGATGCCTTCCGCATGACGACGCTGCGACCCACTGCTCGTGCCAGCACCCCGTCCCCCGCCACGGTCGCCACGGCGGACGCCGCTCCCACCAACGTCGTGGCGCCGAAGGGGGGCAGCTGGAACCGCTCCACCGCTCGCGAGGTCCCCATCGCCGAACTCCAGGCGAAGTTCGGCTGGACCGAGCAGAGCTGGGAGACCGGGCTGCTGAAGGCGGCGGATGCGGCGGGTACCAAGACGCGCGGTGGCAACGGCCAGGTGTCCGCAGCGGAAATCCAGGCCTACCTCTCCGCGCCCACGGACGGCAAATACCTCACTTCCACGGCGCTCCAGCAGGGTCGCTCCGCGGCGGAGGCGAAGGTCGCCAAGGGCGGCGGCACGCCCGTGGACGTCGACGCTTTCGACACCAAGTGGCAGGACGGGCTCGCCAAGCGCGCCGACCTCCTGGGTGGCAACAGCGATGGCAAGGTCAGCCAGGATGAGCTGGCGGCCTACATCCAGAAGTCCAAGGCCAACCAGGTGGACGGCACGCGGTGGGTGCCGGACCAGCAGATGGCCGTCATCCAGAGCCGCGTCGCCGAGTCCGCCGGAGAGGTAGACCCGCTGCGTCCCACGGGCGGCGACGGCAAGGGGATGGAGCTGGTGAAGCAGTACTCGCGACTGACGCTGGATGAGGGGAAGAACCTCCCCACCTTCGTGAGCTACATGCTGTCCGCCGCCGACATCAAGGAGACGCCCGCCGAGGTGAACCGCACGAAGAGCTCCTTCGTGAGGGACCCGCTGCTGGGCGCCAACGGCGTCTCGGACTCCGACTACGACCACACGGGCTTCGACCGTGGGCACATGAAGCCCGCCGACGACTCTCCCAACCAGGAGGCGATGAACGAGAGTCACCAGATGACCAACATCGCCCCCCAGTACGGCAACCACAATCAGCAGGTGTGGAAGACGCTGGAGCAGGCCGTGACGGGGCTGGTGAAGGAGACCGGTGGCAAGGCGCACATCATGACCGGCAACCTGTTCCTGGACGCGGACGGCAAGCCGCTGCCTCAGGAGTCGGTGCAGACGACGGGCGCCAAGGACCGCAAGATTGGCGTGCCCACGCACAACTTCAAGACGGTGTTGCTGGAGCTGCCCAACGGCAACGTGACGATGTTCGCGTACATGGTGCCCAACGTGAAGGACGGGCCCTCGAAGAAGGACGCCATCATCCCGCTGCTGGAGTCCTCGCGCGTGCCGGTGGACCAGCTCGAGAAGCTGCTGGGTCAGGACCTGTACGCGCAGCTTCCCAAGAGCGTGCAGGCGAAGCTGGAGAAGGACACGTCGGCCCCTGGCGCCTTCCAGCTCCAGGGCAGCAAGTACGAGTCCGCCACGCTGCTCACGAAGCGGTAGTCCCTCCCGAGCACCGGGCCCTCTCTCACGGGCCCGGTGGCGCGCTGTCTCCGCCCTCAGGGCGCGGGCAGTGAGATGTAGTGCCTGCCCAGCTCGTTCAGGACGCCGGGCGCGCCCAGGAGGCTCGCGAAGCACGGGTCATTGGTCCACCGTCCGGTGAACCACGCGTAGCGGAACACGTCCGCCCGGCGCTCGCAGACGGCCACCATCTCCGTCATCTGCGCCTTCGCCTTGGCGACCGAGTCAATCTGCGCGCCATCCTGTTGCTGGTGGCAGTTGGCGAACTCGGTGACCCAGAACGGCTTGCCGTACTTCGTGAGCCGGTTGAGCTGGCCGTCGAGTCCGTAGTCGTACCAGTGGAACGCCAGGTAATCGATGCGGGGCTCACGGTTGGCGTTCTCCGCGCGGTAGGTGGCGTAGAACGCATCCAGCCAGACCACCGGGTCCGAGTACCCCGACATCGTTCCCCAGTTCATCGCCGGGCCCACCAGCTTCACGCCCGTGTTGGCGGCGACGCTCTCGTACCGGGGCCACAGCCGCGCGGCGGCCTGCGGCGACATGTTCGCCTGATCCGTCAGGTTGGGCTCGTTGAGCAGCAGCAGGTATTCGATGTGGGGATTGTCCCGGAGCATCGTCTCGGTGCGCGCGGCGTCGAAGTCGCCGTTCCAGAGCATCGGGATGAAGTCCATGCCGTAGCGGGTGCGGAAGTCCGTGGGCACGTTGGTATGGGGACGGGGGCTCCAGTTGTACCACCAGCTCACGCCCGGAGAGACGGCAGCCAGGTCTTCGGGCGTCGCCAGGTCGAAGGCGATGCCGCGCTTGGCGCTCTTGATGAGCGGAGGCGTCTGGGTGCCCGCATCGTCCGTGGAAGGGCGGCCGGGTTTGATGGGGTCCGCCGGGTCGCAACCCAGGAGCAGGAACAACGCGATGTAGGATGGCGCGAGCCAGCGTCTCATGTGCCGTCACCTCCGCCCGCGAGGGCGCGTGGAGACGGTCATCCTAGTGCGAGGAATGGCGCGGTGCGGCTCTTCGATGACGCGGCGACCTGGGCGGGTGTGCCGGCCGCGACGATGTGGCCGCCTTCATCCCCGGCGCCGGGCCCCAGGTCGATGACCCAGTCGCTCGCGACGACGACGCGCATGTCGTGCTCCACGAGGATGACGGTGTTGCCCGCCTCGACGAGTCCATCCAACTGCGCCATGAGCTTGTCCACGTCCGCGGGGTGCAGGCCGGTGGTGGGCTCATCCAGGACGTAGAGGGTGTGGCCTCGTTGGGTGCGTTGCAGCTCCGTGGCCAGCTTGATGCGCTGGGCCTCGCCGCCGGACAGCTCCGTCGCGGGCTGGCCCAGGCGCAGGTAGCCCAGGCCCACCTCGCGCAGGACGCCCAACGCGCGCTGCACGTGAGGCTCCTCGGTGAAGAACGCATGGGCGGTGTCCACCGTCATGCCCAGCACGTCGGCGATGTTCTTCCCCCGGTAGCGAATCTCCAGCGTCTTCGCGTTGTAGCGGGCGCCATGGCAGGTGGGGCAGGGTGCATAGACGCTGGGCAGGAACAGCAGCTCCACGCTCACGAAGCCCTCGCCCTCGCACGTCTCACAGCGGCCCTTGGCCACGTTGAACGAGAAGCGCCCGACGTCGTACTTGCGAGACCTCGCGGCCGGCGTCGCGGCGAAGAGCTTGCGGACGTGGTCGAACAGGCCCGTGTACGTCGCGAGGTTGGAGCGTGGCGTGCGGCCAATGGGCTTCTGGTCCACCCGCACCATCCGGTGGATGTCCTCCAGTCCCTCGGTGATCTTCCCGCCCGTGGTCAGGACGAGGGTGCGCTCCAGCGGCTCGCCGTCCTCCTCTTCCTCGGGAGGCTCGTGGCCCAGGTGCGCGGCCACCAACTCCACCAGCACCTGACTCACCAGGCTCGACTTGCCAGAGCCGGAGATGCCCGTCACGGTGGTGAAGACGCCCAGCGGAAAGTCGGCGTTCAGCCCCTGCAGGTTGTTGCGGGAGACGCCTCGCAGGCGCAGCCACCCCTTGGGAGTGCGCGGAGGGCGGGGACGCGAAGGCTCGGCTCCGAAGAGGTAGCGCCGCGTCTGGGATGCCTCCACGCCCTTGAGCCCGTCCAACGGACCGCTGTAGAGAACCTCTCCGCCTTGCTCTCCGGCGGCCGGGCCCACGTCGATGACCCAGTCCGCGTGGCGGATGACGTCCATCTCGTGCTCCACCACGAAGAGCGAGTTGCCGGAGCCCTTCAGCGCGTCGAGCGCCCTGAGCAGCGCCTGGGTGTCCGCGGGGTGCAGGCCCGCGGAGGGCTCGTCCAGCACGTACACCACGCCGAACAGGTTGGAGCGCACCTGGGTGGCCAGCCTGAGCCGCTGCAGCTCACCCGGGGAGAGCGTGGGCGTGCCGCGCTCCAGTGAGAGATAGCCAAGGCCCAGCTCCAGCAGGACGTGCAGTCGCTCCACCAGGTCCTTCGCGATGCGCTCCGTGACGAGCGCCTTCTCGGGGTGCTCTCGCGTGAGCTTCTTCAGGGGCGACGCCGTCCCCTCCGCGTAGGGCTGGAGCAGGGTGGCGACACGCTTGAGCGGCAGGCGCGACAGCTCTCCGTAATCCAGTCCCGCGAAGGTGACGGACAGGGACTCGGGGCGCAGCCGCTTGCCATGGCAGACGCGACACTCGCCGCTCTCCATGTAGCGCGACACCCGCTTCTTGATGAGCGGGCTCTGCGTCGTGGCGAAGGTCTGCAGCACGTAGCGCCGGGCGCCGGTGAAGGTCCCCATGTAGCTGGGCGCCGTCTTGCGCTTGAGCGCCTGACGCGTCTCCGCGGGAGTGAAGCCCGCGTACACCGGGACGGTGGGCTGCTCGTCCGTGAAGAGAATCCAGTCGCGGTCCTTCTTGGGCAGGTCCCTCCAGGGCGTGTCCACGTCGTAGCCAAGCGACACCAGGATGTCGCGCAGGTTCTGCCCGTGCCACGCGGGCGGCCACCCGGCGATGGCTCGCTCCCGGATGGTGAGCGAGTCGTCCGGCACCAGGGTCCGCTCCGTCACCTCGTAGACGCGGCCCAGGCCGTGGCAGTTCGGGCACGCTCCCGCCGGAGTGTTCGGGGAGAAGGCATCGGAGTCGAGATGCGGCTGGTGCGGCGGATAGGTGCCGGCGCGCGAGTACAACAGGCGCAGGGAGTTCGACAGCGTCGTCACGCTGCCCACCGATGAGCGTGTCGTGGGGGCGCCCCGGTGTTGCTGGAGCGCGACGGCGGGGGGAAGACCCTCGATCGAGTCCACCTCGGGGATGCCTGCCTGGTCGATGAGGCGCCGAGCGTACGGGGCCACGGACTCGAAGTAGCGCCGCTGGGCCTCCGCGTAGAGCGTCCCGAATGCCAGGGAGGACTTGCCGGAGCCGGAGACGCCCGTGAAGACGACCAGCGCGTCGCGGGGCAGGTCCACGTCCACGTGCTTCAGGTTGTGCTCGCGGGCACCCCGGACGCGGACGAAGCCCGTCCGGGTGTCACCGGACGGTCCTGCGAGGTGAAGACGGCGGGGTCGGCTCATGAGGGACGCTCCTCCGGGCGTCCTACCGAATCTGGTGCCGGGAGGCGCGGAGGAACAGGCTCCGACCGACGGAGCCCGTGCTCGAGTCTCTGCGCGGGCCGCCGGGAACGTGCGCCCTAGCCATGCCGGGGGCGGTCGACGGCGTTCCTCCACCGCCCTATCACCCAGCGGACAAAGATGGCGCCCAGCGCCAGGGCTCCCGAGGCCATGACCGCGCGGATAGGCATGAAGATGAGGGCGATGGCGGCCTGGGCATCCTCGCCCACATGGCTCCAGACCCGAGTCTGTCCGGCGAGGAGCAGCACGGGCGCGCTGACGGCGCCGGTGAGAAGCCCCCAGGTCACCGGAGGAGTCCTGGGCACTCCGTAGGCAACGACGACACCCACGGTGACGAAGCAGACCAGCGGGACGGCGACATACGGGGCGAGCATGAACATGGCGCCCTGGTTCTGAGGACCGATGTCCGAGAAGAGGCGGGCCAGCTCCGCGCCCAGTGGATTGACGATGACGCTGAAGAGCGCGGCGGCGGCCAGTGCGAGCAGCGATTTCATGGGTCCCCCTTCTTCCTTCGGGCGACAGCCACCGTACCGGGCTCCCATGAATTCCGTTGGGAACTAATCGAGCATCAGTCAATCACTCCCTGTTATCGATGACGCCGGGGAGGAGGGCGCTCGTGTGGCCACGGCTCCTGACGGAGCCGCCTGCCGTCAGTCGAGCAGCTGCATCAGGTCCGCGCGGGTGATGGCGCCGCCACCGGAGGCTCCACCCAGCGCGGACTCGAACAGCGCGCGCTTCTTGTCCTGGAGCGTGAGGATCTTCTCCTCCACCGTGCCCTGGGACACCAGCCGGTACACCATGACGGGGCGCTGCTGGCCGATGCGATGCGCGCGGTCCGCGGCCTGGTTCTCCACGGAGGGATTCCACCACGGGTCCACCAAGAACACGTGGTCCGCCGCCGTGAGATTCAAGCCCGTGGCGCCCGCCTTGAGCGAGATGAGCATCACCGGCGGACCCTTGGGGTCCTGGAAGGACTCCGCCACGGCGCCGCGATTGGACGTGCTTCCGTCCAGTCGGATGAAGCCGATGTCCGCTTCTTTCAGCGCCGGCTCGATGAGGTCCAGCATGGACGTCCACTGCGAGAAGACGAGCGCCTTGTGTCCGTCCTCCACCGCCGTGCCGAGCGCCTCCAGGAGCGCCTGGACCTTGGACGACGTCTTCGCGTGTTGCCCCGGGACGAGCGCGGGATGACACGCGGCCTGACGCAGCCGCAGCAGGGCCTCCAGCGCCTTGAGCACGCTGCCGCCCGCCTCCAACTGGGACACCACCTCCTCGCGGGTGGCGGAGTACACCGCGTCGTAGACGGCGCGCTCGTGCTCGCTGAGCGTGACGTGACGCACGGACTCCGTGCGCGGAGGAAGCTCCGGGGCCACGTCCCGCTTGAGCCTGCGCAGCACGAACGGACGGATGCGCGCGCGCAGTCGCTCGGCGGCGCCCTTGTGGTTGTCACCGACGGGACGGGCCCAGCGCTCCTCGAACTCCTTGCGCCCGCCGAGCAGTCCCTGGTTGGTGAAGTGCATCAGGCTCCAGAGCTCCTCGAGCCGGTTCTCGATGGGCGTGCCGCTGAGCGCCAGGCGGAAGGTCGCCTCCAGCCCGTACGCCGCGCGAGCCACCTGGCTGTCGGGATTCTTGATGGCCTGGGCCTCGTCGAGCACGACCATGTCCCACGTCTTCGCGCCGAGGACTTCCGCGTCCAGCCGCATCAGCGCGTAGGTGGTGAGCGTCACGTCGGCCGTCTCGTCCAGCGAGCGTCCGGGGCCGTGGTACACGGACACCTTCAACGAGGGACGGAAGCGCTTCACCTCCGCGTGCCAGTTGGGGAGCACGCTGGTGGGCGCGACGACGAGCGTGCCCTTGCCCACCATGCAGATGGTCTGCAGCGTCTTGCCCAGACCCATGTCGTCCGCGAGCACGCCGCCCAGGCCCGCCTGACGCAAGAACGTGAGCCAGCTCACGCCCTGGAGCTGGTAGGGCCGCAGCGTCGCGGTGAGGTCCGCCGGGAGCCTCGGGTCGGGGAGCTTCTCGAAGCCCTGCACCAAGGGCGCCAGCCGCTCCAGGCCGGGTGGGGATGGGTGCTCCAGCGCCTCGCACAGGTCCGTGAGCTGGGGGATGGCGTGGTTGGCGAGCCGTCCATCCGAGCCGCGCGCCGCCAAGAGGTCCGTCACGCGCTGGCCATGTGACTTCAGCCACGCGGTGGGAAGCGGCGCCCAGCCACCTCCCTGCAGCGGCACCAGGCCGAGTCCTTCTTCCCACGCCTTCATCACCGCGCCCGCGTCCACCGTGCGCGGCGCATCCGGTCCCGCGCCCTCCACCTGGAAGTCGAACGAGAAGTCCACGCGTGGGGCACCCGCCTCGGTGGTCCCCGCCTTCACGTCGAGCATGGGGCGCAGCTTCACGTCGGGGCTGACGAAGCGCGCCGCATCTCCGGTGAGCCCGCCCCGCCAGCGCCGCAGCTTGTCGGCGAGCTGCAAGGCCTCCTGGCCCTGCACCGTCACCCGGCGACCGGGGACCATGTTCAGCTCGTCGCGCAGGCCGTGGATGAGCTGCTGCTCCGCGGGCTCGTTGCGCACGGGCACCGCGCCGGTGAGGTACACCATGCGCCCGTTGTCGATGCGCACCGTGGGCGGTGAACCGTACACGAGCGTGGGCAGCACGGAGAGCCCCGTGCCAAGCGGGTCCAGCTCCAGCGAGATTCGCGGCTTGAGCGTGCGGTCGATGCGCGGCAGCCGTTGGCTCTTCACGTCCACGGGCAGACGCCGCGCCATCTCCGGCAGCACCTTGCCGGTGAGGTCGCCCATCTGGTCGGGCGAGAAGACGCGCTCCTGGGGCAGGTTTTCCCACCGCGAGCCGGTGAGCGACTGCTCGCCCATGCGGAAGAGGATGCCACCGCCCACCGCCACGCCGGGGCTGACGACTTCGGTGGCGCGTGGGTCGCGGTCCACCTTCAGCACTGTCTGCTCGCCCCGGTCCTCCACGGTGACGCGAGGCAGGAGCAGCTCGCTGGATATCGAAACCAGGTTACCGTCGAAGAGCACCGTGCGCGCGGGCTCCAGCGCGCGCAGCAGCGCCTCCAGTCGCTCGGGTGGCAGGGCGCCGCGCGTGGGCTTCGCGAGCAGTGCGTCAGCGACGCGGTCGCACGGCTCCACCTGGATGCGAGCGGCCTCCACGGGGTTCGTCAGCAGCGAGGAGAGGCTGCGCGCCAGGAGTCGGGCGGTGTTGTCGGGCCGGACCACCAGGCGCTCGAGCTGGAGGCCCCCGTCCACGCGCTTGAAGCGGTACACCATCCGCTCCGGCTTGGGCGCTGTGCCGGGACGCGGGGCGGAGGGGGCTGTTGCG
>NZ_JABUMQ010000253.1:0-17128 GCF_013336645.1 Myxococcus sp. CA039A
CGTCAAAGGCATACGCCTCCGGCACGAAGACATCCTCGACGGAGATGTCGTGACTGCCACTGCCACGCATCCCGAGGACCTGCCAGTTGTCGAGGATGCGCGCGGAGGAGGCGGGCACCAGCACGGTGCGCAGCGCGGGTTTGCCATCCGTGCCCATCACAGGCTTTCCCGATTCGTCCTTCAGGGCGCAGCTTCCGTAGAACCAATCACTGTGATGGCATCCCGTGGCGAAGTTCCACCGCCCCGTGACGCGATAGCCTCCCACCACCGTCCGCGCCTCTCCCTGCGCCGCCATGGCGCCCGCCGCGACGATGTCCGGGCTCGCCGCGTGGATGGCATCGAACTCCGAGCGTGGCAACACCGCGAACAGATGGGGGCTGCCCACGCCAATCATCGTGGTCCATCCGAGGGAGCCGTCGATTCGACCCAGCTCCTCCAGCACTTCCAGCCCCTCCAGGAGCGGCAGGTCGAGTCCGCCATGACTGCGCGGCACGAACATCCGGAACACCCCCGCTGACTTGAGCAGGCCAATCACATCGGCGGGAATCCTCCTCGCCAACTCGATTTCCGCGCCCCGCGCGGAGAGGGATGGTGCGAGTTCGCGTACCGCCTGGAGGACCGCGGACCGACTGTTCGTCTTCACGTGCGACTCCCGGGAACGAGGGACACGAGGCCTTCCACGCAGCGCACGTCAGGGACATCTCCACACCTGGCGCGTGCCTCTGACGCAACTCCTATCATAGACGTGACTAACTAGTAATTCGAACCAGACAGACAACAACAGCAAAACATTGCCATGTGGGCATAGCCCCATTCCAGATGGACAGGTCCCAACGCACTCCATTCCCGGTGCAGGATGGGGCATGCATGTCACCGAGGACGCACTCCGAAGGTTCGTCGTCTCCCTGAGGAAGGGCGCAGCCGGGACGGAGTCCTCTCCCACCGTACGGGACTTCGCCGAGCGCGCCCACAAGCTCGACCCGCGCAGCCTGGTTCGTGAAGGCACGGCGCTCCTGAAGCAGGAAGAGGACGCCGCCATCGCACGCGTGGTGCTGCGCGCACTCCGAGGCCTGCGGGGAGACATCGAAGAGCATGGCGACCACAGCGAATTCGCCGACGAGGCCTCCTTCGTGAGGCACGCTGTCTCCACCTGGGAGAAGCGGGTGGATGACGACGGGGAAGACGTGCTGCTCGCCGACAACCTCGAGTCGTCCCTGGTGGCGGTGGTGCCGTCGTCCAACATCACCCCCGCGGGGGAGAAGGCCTGGAAGGTGCTCGTCAAGAGCCGCCGCCTCGCCACGGCGCTCACGGCCCTCGTGAAGAAGCCCGTCACGCCGTGGTTCGCCGAGCTGGCGGCGGCGTACATCGGGCGCGAGGTGACGCACATCGCGAAGAGCTCGCGCGCCGAGTCCTGGCAGTCAAAGCTCGACGACGTGCCGGTGCTGCTCGGTCTGCTGCCCGAACTGGGCAACCCACCCATCTTCACCCCTCGCGTGCTGCGCGCCGCCAACCTCGTGGTGCTCTGTCACAAGCACGCACCGACGCGTGAGGCACTGGCCGCGATGGGCACACTCGGGGCTTCCGCCGCGGACACGGAGGGCGTCGCGCGCATCAAGCGACGGGCCGCGGTGATGGAGGCTGCCCGCGCCGCGAATGCGCGACGGACAACGAAGGCGGCGCCACCGGACAGGAAGACGACGCCACCGGCCAGGAAGACGGCGTCACGGGCCAAGAAGGCGGCGCCACCAGTCAATCAGGCGGCGTCACCGGCCAGGAAGACGGCGTCACGGGCCAAGAAGGCGGCGCCACCAGTCAATCAGGTGGCGCGACGGAAGACGACTCGCTCCTCGACGCGTCCGGCGCCCCGATAAGAGTGGGCCAGCTTGCGAGGCGGGTGGCCACCGCGTGAGGAATCAGGGCGATTCGCGGCCAGCCCCTGTCGACGCCTATGGAGGACCCGTACGCCTCTCCACGGGAGCGGCGCACCGCCCTGCCGAACGGCGAGGAAGGGGTCACCCGCCTGCGATCAACCCAGCCGCTGTCAAACCTCATCAATTCTCAGCAACGAGACTCGGTACCCCATCCGCTCCAGGCGGTCATGTGCGTAGCTCAGATTGAGCTGACTGAAGAACGGGAGGGAATGCGGCCACTTGGGGTTGCTCTTTGTGATGACCGCGAACACAACTTCAAACTCCGCCGGATTCGGGCGCTCCTGCGGGATCAGACTCTTCAACGTCGGATGGATCTTCAGTACATGATTCCGGGCGTGGTTCCTGAATTCTTGATCCATCCAGAACGCATCCGCCGAGACAACGCCTTGAGAAAAAAGATGGCTGAGTGTCGAGGACCGTGTCTTCCGCTTCACGTGCACGAACTGCCGATCCTTCGTGAGCAGGTCGCAGACCTCGATCGACGTCTTGCCCTCCGCGACATATGAGTTCTTCTTGTCCATCAAGATGAACCCTCGCGACTTGGCGACGTTGAAGTTGTAGTCGTCCTCCCGGTCCGTGCTCTTCGCGGCAGGAAGAATGAGCGTCGACTTCTTGATGGTTCCGACCCGGTCTCTCACCTCATCAGCGAAACGCTTGGCGACTCGGAACCAATCGCCCCCGGAGAGCACGAAGACCTCTCCCTTTTCCTCCGCCTCGAACACAATCGAGTCATACACACTCCACTTGGACACGGGCGCATTCGCCGCGCCAAAGTGAACCTGAACATGGTCTCGCTTGAGGTCGGCGACCGACACCGTTTCATCCTTCGTCTTGAGATAGTCCTCCATCAACAGGTCATGGCGCGGCGTCGGGTCCGCTTCCGTCGAGAACGAAAGCCCCGATGATTCACTCCAGTCGATGACCTCGGGCGTGGCCAGATGGAGGGCGTCGGCTGAGCCTGCCTGAATCTTTTCGATCAACCTGCGATTCAACTCCCCCATCACTGCCTGGTCTCGAACCGACCGGAGATGATCGAACCAGGGGAAGTGCTTCTTGTACTCCTGGCTCTGATAGGCGGCGAAGAGCTCCTCGCTCTTCTCCCCAAGCTGTTCGACCTCCACTTTGGCGCTCAGCGAAAGCGAGTCAGAACCGACTATCAACTTCGCGAACTCCTCACTCTTGGGCTTCCCCGCGATGACCCGGAGGATGTCCTGATTCAGATTGAGAGCGAATGCATCCATCGGTGAGTTTCGACTCAATTGCTTTCGCGTCTGCGTCGTCAGGTCCTCGACCTTGCGAGCATCCACGCTCCGCAACTGGGTAGGATCGACCGAGTTCAAGACCACCTTGAGGCCGAAGTCCCGCTCGAAGCAGTCGGCTCGAAGGAGGTTCCGGCCATGTCCTTGCGTGAAGGCGACGATCCTTTTCTTCAGCCGGACAAAGAATACCCCGCACACGTTCTGGTTCTTGAGCGTCGGCAGCTTCTTCGCCACGATCGTCTCCAGGAACTCCATCCACGGAGGTGAGCGCGCCTTCTTCGCCTGGAGGTAGAAGTCAGCCGAATAGGAAAGCCGCGCTGACAACTCCACCTTCTCCACCGCGCTGACGTCCTTGAGACAGTCCTCGGGCTTCTTGAATTCGTCCTTGATCAGCAGCGCGGTCAGATGCCTGACACGTGCCCGACTCTTCTGCATAGCCATACGTCCCCCTATCTGGCGCGCCGCACCTCGACGCGCCAGTTGCACTCGTCATGAACCGAGAAGCACCACGCGGCGAACGCCACGCTCCGTCAACACGACCTCACCCGGCGGGAGTGGACTCCTGAGCCAACTCCCGCAGGTCGAACTCCTTCATCCCTCTCAGGGTGCGATAGCGCTCCGGAAACGCGGTCAGGATGAGCACCTGCAGCGACTCCCCCGCCTTCTCAATCAACTCCAGCGCGCGCCGATGGCGGACCGCGTCCGTGTTGACCAGGGCATCATCCAGGACCACGAGCTGCGGCTCCGGCTTCGTCCCTTGCTTCGACAGCATCTCCCCGAGAGCCAGGCGCAGCGCGAACAGGGTCTGCTCCTGCATTCCCCATGAGAAGCTCGCCAGCGACCTCGCCCCGTCGGGAGTCTCCATCGCCGCGTCGATGAACTCCGGCCCCAGCGAGAGCACCTCGTTCCGCCCATCTCCACGGATGTGCTCCAAGCGCGCATGAACCGCGTCCTGGATAGGTGCCACGAACGTCCGGTTCACCTGCTCCTGCCAGTGGCCCACCAACTTTCGGAGAATCTCGGCCGCCTCGGCCCGGGTCTTGAGTTGCAGGTGCTCCTCCGTCGCAAGCACGAGCCGCTCCTCCGCCTCCCCCAATCGCGAGTACACCCCTGCCTCCGCCGCCCGCCCCAGCAACGTCTCCGCGCGGATGATTCGCTCCTGGGCCTTCTTTTCCGCGCCTACGACTCGCTCCCTCGCCTCGTCGAGCTGGCGGCGCTGCGTGGCCGCCCGCTCCTCCGGACGGGGAAGCCGCGCCCTCAACCCCGTCACCATGTTCTTCAGGCGCTCTAGCTCCCCATGAGCCCGTTCGACCTCCGCCCCCAGTTGCTCCAGCGACATGCCCAGCGCATGGAGCTGTGCCTTCATCGTCAGCTCCAGCTCTCGCGCTGTCTGCATCGCGGAGTCCCGCTCCTGGGCAAGACCCCGTACCTGCCTCTCCACCTGGCGATACACCGCCTCAGCGTCGTCCTTCGCCTTCTCGCGCTCCTTCACCTCCTGCTTGCGGAGCCTCAGCTCCTCGGAGAGCACGACGAGTTCATGGGTCGGGTACGTGGCCAGGGCAGCCACCGCGAGATTGAGCTGCCCCGCCAGGGTCCCCACCTTCCCCGCCTGTTCGCGACGCTTCTCCCGGAGAGCCTCCACGCTCTCAAAGCCCGCGGCCTCCAGAAACGTCTCCAGCGCGCCTTCGTGCTTCGCCTGCTCCTGGAGTACCACTTGCTGTGATTCCCACTCCCCACGCAACCGCTGCGGACTCTCCACACCATGCTCGTGGAGCCGGCGTGTCAGCTCCTTGCGGAACTTCTCCACGTCCGCCTGGATGTTCCCGATCTCCTCGGCCCCGGTGCGAACGCGCACCTCCCCGACGCCCTTGATGCGCAGGCTTCCCGCGCTCACGCCCGCGAACAGCTTCTGCTCGGCCTTCGCCAGTTCGTGCCGCTGGACCTGTCCCTCCGCCTCCCACTCGATGCTCCGAGACCCTTCCGCCTTGAAGACGACCTCGATTCCCCGCGCCTCCAGTTTGTCCTGCGCCTGCCGCAGCTTGCGCTCGACGTCCTCCGCGCGCTTGACGTCGGATTCGGACAGCGTCTTCAACGCCGCTGTTCTTCGCCGCAATCCCTCCACGGCGGTCTCCAGCCGCTCCCCCTGCTTGAGCTGTCCATCCAGCCGCTGCTGCTCCACCAGCGCCTGCCGGGCCTTCTCCAGCAGACGTCCGCGCTCCTGCCGCTGCTCCGCCTTCTCCTGCTCTCCGAGCTGCGCCTGGAACAGCTCCCGGGCCTGTCGGAACGACGCTTCCTGGCCAATCAACCCCTCTCGCGCCTTCTGGAGGACCGGCTCCTTCTCCGCCACGACAGCCTGATGCCGAGCCACGTTCTGGCGAAGCGCGAGCAGCTCCCGCTGCTTCCCATCCAGGTGCTCCCATTCCTGGTGCTGGCGCTCCACATCCTTGTCCCGGAGCGCGATCTGCTGCTCCAACTGCGTCTCCGCCTCCACACGCGCCTGAAGCGCGGAGAACCGCGCCTCGAGGGCCCCCCGCTCCCCAGCGAGGTCGCCCAGCGCGCTCCTCGCCTCCTCCATGTCCCGGGCGTGCTCCGCGCTCGCATCCTGCTGGGCGCGAATTCCCCGCAGCTCTTCCTCGAGAGACGCCACGAGCGCCGCCTTCAACTCCAGCTCGCTGCCGGTCACCACCTTGCCTTTCTTCAGCGTGAAAAACTGGCGATAGGCGTCCTCCACCCGCTTCAACACCCCTTGCTCCTGCTCGCTCAGCACCGCGACGCCCACCGCCTCCATGAGCCGAGCCTTCAGGGGCGTGTCCAGACCGGGCAGCACATGACGCTCGGCGGATTGACCCAGCCAGAGCAGGCGGGCCAGTCCCCACTGGCCCGGCTTCGTCGCACCGGCCTGCGCTCCTCCGGAGAAGAGGAACCCTCGCGCCAACTCGTCTGCCCGCTGCGAGTCGGCGAGCCGCTCGAACCGCTTCCCCGTCCATTCGTCCAGCAGGCTCGTGGCGTCATCCAGGAACGCCTTCTCCAACCGATAGCGCTTGCCACCGGAGTCCAGCTCCAGTGTCACCCGCGGCGACAACGTCGTCCCCCAGGGCCGCAGGTTCTGTATCTCCCGGTCCCTCGTCGAGTTCCGGTCGAACAGTGCCCGCGCGAGGGCCAGGACGAGACTCGACTTCCCTGTCTCGTTCGGCGCATGGACGACATGGATGCCCACCCCCAGCCCGGACAGCTCCACGGGATTGCGGAAGCAACGGAAATGCTGAACTCGAAGCCTGCGCAGAATCATCGCCACGCCTCCATCACCAGCTCCGACAAGAGACACCTGGCGGCGATCCGCCCCGCTTCCGAGGCGTCCACCAGCCCGGGAGACAAGGGTCGGGACAACTCCTCCAGGAGCGAAGCCACCAGGGAGCTGGAGGCGACCACCTCGGCGAGCCGTCCCTCCACCTCCGCCTTCGGAATGTCGCGACGCTCGACGGAAACATGCAGGAACGCCCGCCCCAGCAATCCTTCCTTGAGACGGTCCACGACCGGTGTGGCGGCATCCGAGGAGGCGCCCGTGGTGCGAATCCGCAGCAGGGTCCTGGCCGGCTGGGCCGCGTCCTTCATGAGCCCCAGGACACGCGCCGCCTCCCGCTCCGCGTCCTGGCCCAGATCCAACTCCAGGGTGCGCCACACCAGCGAGCCGGTGGGAACAGGGGTCAGCCGAGGCACGGCGCCCCGCGAGGCAATCTCCACGAGCAGCGCCTGCCCCGAGCCATCCTCACCGAACTTCGTCGTCTCATGCGCCCCCGCATAGGCGGTGCGCTCCTCGTGGACGTATTGCCCGTGCCAGTGACCCAGCGCGAGATAGTCGAGCCCCACTCGCGCCACCGCATCCAGGGCAATCGGGAAGTCGTCCAGGGCGTGCTTCCCCTCGATACGAAGGGAGCCATGAGCCACGCCAACGCGGATGGCGTCCACGTCCGCGCGGGCCCGCCACTCGCCCGTTGGATCCTTCATTCCCTTCTTCTGTCGAAGCGGGGCGGCGAGCAGCACCGCCGCCGTCCCTGGAATGGGAACCGGCGCATCTCCATCCAGCATGCGGACATGCGCGGGCCGCTGCTTCCAGGAAGCCCGATGGTAGACGGCGTCAGGCGTCAGCGCGTCATGGTTGCCCGGCAGGACGAACACCGGCGCGCGCGCGCCCTCCAGCACCGCCACCACCTGATGCACGAGCCGGTCCTCGACCAGGTTGTCCTCGAAGATGTCACCCGCGAGCACGACGGCATCCACCTGATGGCTGTTCGCCGCCTGAATGACATTGCGTGCCGCCTCCAACCTCGCCTCGCGCACCGCTGACGCCACCTGGGCGACGTGTCTCGCCCGAAGCCCCATCTGCCAATCCGCGGAATGAAGAATCCTGACCATGACCCACCGATGTGCCGCGAAGTCCAGACGCGGCGGAAGGAGTGTCGCCCCGAACTCGAGCGCGCGCTCTCCACACACCGTACCGACGCACGGGAAGGCCAGGACATACCTCCCGAGGAGTAGGCTCCCGGTCCCTGTGACCGACCGGATGAGTGAGGACGCACCCACCCGGGTAGTCAATACCAGACGCATCAATCCATCCTGGGGGCGTGTCTTTGTCCGGTCGGCCCCGCTAGGATCGACACATGCACAGGCTGACCGCCAGAGCGCCTCGACTCCGACCTGACCGGCGGAGCTCGGGCCCTTCGCGCGGCCCGAGCCTGGGAGGTCGGGCCTCGGGCCGCGAGGGCGCCTACCACTGGAGTGGTAGGGACAGCGCTCCCTCTCCTGTCTATTGAGAGGGCAGACGGTATGGGCAAACGCGGGGCACGCTCCCGCATGTAGGGGGATGGACATGGTTTTCGACTCTCGTGAGTTCCTGCTGAGGGACAAGGTCATCGCGGCGCTCAACAGCTCCCTGAACCTCTCCGAGGTCATGGAGAGGGTCCGCGGCCTCTTCCTGGAACTGATTCCCGCGGAGTACATGGGGCTGTGCATCGTCGCCCCTGGCCAGCCCATCCCCTACCGGTGGCTGGTTCCCGGCCCTCGCGTTCCGCTCCTGGAGCAGTCCGAGTACGACAAGGTGGCCGACGACGACTTCGTGCGCAGGGCGCTGTTGCGCCAGCTCGACACCGTCCTCCGGGACTCGGAGATGGTGTCGCGCAGGGAGCTGGAAGCAAGCCAGCTCTACCAGCGCAGCCAAGAGCTGGAACTGCGACTGGAACACGTCATGGCCGTTCTCATGAACGTGCGCCCGGGCGTCTTCGGCGGCTTCACGCTCTACCGCGACCGCCGACACCCGTTCTCCGAGCGCGCCGTCGCCCTGCTCACCAGCCTCACGCCGCACCTGGCCAACACGGTGCGCAACTGCGGCGAGATGTGGGTGGCCTCCACGGGCGTGCGCCTCCTGGAGCAAATCCACGAGAATGACCGCTCCGCGTTCATCGTGGTGGACCCGCCCGCCCTCGAACGACTGCGCTCACCCCGGGCCACCACGCTGCTCGAGCAGTGGTTCACCCGCTCCGACCTCCACGGTTCCGGCCTGCCCGAGGTCCTCGTGGACCGGCTGGTCGCCCTGACTCGCATGTCCCCGGACGAGCGGCTTCAGGCGAACGTCTGGGTGAGGTCACTCGATGACTCGCACCGGGTGGTGAAGTTCATCGAGCTCCCCGAGCCCCAGGGCCCCAGCCCCTGGGCGCTCATCCTTCACGAGATTCCCCACTCGATTCCGCTCCCCGAGCAGATGAAGCGGCGGCTCACCAGTCGCCAGGTCACCATCACCCAGGCGCTGCTCAGGAACTGGTCCAACGAGCAGATTGCCCGTGAATACGGCCTCTCCATCGACACGGTGAAGACACACATCCGGGACATCTTCAGCACGGACCGGCTGAACTGCGACAGCCGCGCCGATTTCCTCTACCAGGCCGCCCGCCTGATGAAGCCCATCTGACCCACCACGGGCGGACCCGGCCCTTCCTCCGGACCCGCCCGTGGCGCCCCGTGTCCCTGGCGGCTCAGAACTCCGGCAGGGACAGCAGATTGTCGAAACGACTGCCGTTCGGCACCGACCGCAGATAGGGCGGTCGCGCATTGACGACCTCTACCCGCGCCTCCACGGGCAGGGCCTGAACCCTCGCGTCCCCACCGTCATCAATCCATTCCACCATCTGCTGCCGCGTACTCGTCCCCGTCATGAGGCCCTCACGCCAGCGAACCAGCGCGATGTGCTCGAGTCGTCTGCCGCCCTCGAGGTGGATGTGAGTGATGTAACGCATGAAGCGCCCCCTGGTGTGGATGCCTTGTGTCGACTGGGAGAATGGCGCTGGCCAGGAGGGTCGTCTCTACCTCGCCAGGGGTATGGGAGTTCACCGCTCGCGGAAGAAACCTGGATACACGACGCGCGTCGTGCGAGCAGACAACAGCACGGCGGACTGTTCCTCCACATCCGTCAGCGTCCGGAGCACGGACGTCAGCTCCGCCACATGGTCTTCATCCAGACCCCCGTGGCCGCGCAGGAACGTCACCGCCTTGCCGATGTTCGCAATGGCATCCGCCTGAATCAGGTGCTCCGCGGCCCCGGTCGCGCGCGTCACGGAGAGGTATTCCAGGACATACGCCGTGCCCAGGAACGCGGTGGGAATGCCCGCCCGGGAGGTGAAGAAGTTCCAGCTGGTATAGGCCTCCACCGCCGGAGACGGGCCCGTGGACAGGACCCGCTCCTCCGAGCACCCCAGGTTCTTCAGGTCCGTCAGCAACCAGCGCTCGTGGCCGCGCTCCTCCTCGGCCTTCTGGAGCAGCAGGTCCGCCAGCCTCGGGTGCCGCCCCAGGTGCTTCAGGCGCGTCCCCGCGCCCTTCAGCAGCGGCAGGCTCCAGCGGACGTAGTGATACGTCTGCACCAGGTAGTGGACATAGCCCTCCCGGTCGAGCGTGCCGGCGAACAGGCGGCTTGCGTCAGGATGCGCATCCAGCGCCGCCACGAGCGCGCGGCCCTCCTGCTCCAGCAGGTCCACCCAATCCATCGACTTCGGGCTCTCCATCGTCGTCTGCACGGACGTCTCCTGTCCGGGGCGTGGGCTCCCGGCTGTTGCGCGTTGAAGGTGAAGGAAGAAAAGCGGGTCGCCCTGGGGCTAGCCGGCGCGACGCACGATGCCGTCGAGCGCGCGGAACCGCTCCAGGGTGCTGGCGGGAATCTCGTCGAGCGCGGCGAGGAGCGGCAGGGTGAAGCGGCGGAAGCTCGCGTCGTAGAGTGGCTCCGCGATGAACCGCGCGCCCATCTTCCTGGCGAACAACGAGGGCGCCCTCGGCATCCGCAGCCCGCCCAGGTTTCCCTGTCCCGCGCGCTCACGCTCCATGGGCGTATAGAAGGGGCTGCTGGGGAGGACCGGAGACTCCGAGGGCTCGGAGACCCTCACCCGCCAGCGAGGGCTCACCCAGCCCCGGTGCGCCGCCACCCGGGCGATGAGACTCGCGTCCTCCCTCGAATCCGTGTCCAGGTTCGCCGCGGCGATCCAGTGCGTCACGCCGCGTCCGCGGCTCTCCGCGTAGATGCCCGCCTGCAGGTGCGCCACCGCCTCGGAGTGCCTCCAACGCTCGAGCACACAGAAGCGCGCGGTCTCCGCGAACACCATCCCAGGTCCGCCCAGACCCGACAGGTCCAGCTTCTGCTCCAGTTCGATACCCAGCCGGCCCCCCGTGGCGAGCGCCACCTCCGGGCTCGTCATCAACATCCGCAACGTCGCCACCGGCTCGCGGTCCGCGTAGACCACCAGATGCACCGTGGTCTCCAGCGTGTCGAAACAGCTCACCTCCCGCCTCGACGGCGGCGCCTTTCCGGAAATCAACCTCAGTTCCCCCCCAAAGACAGCCCAGCGGACACGAAGCGCGTCATCGAGCTCTCGCTGGGTGGTGGCTACTCGGCAGTGCATGGACGTCATGGGTTCCCTCTCGAACTCGGGTCGGTCGCGGCGACTCACCGTCTCCTGTCCATTCATTCGTTGCCGGGATCCAAAGTGCGCGGGGCGTTCATTTTCTCCTCTCGCGCGCGGCGGCATACCACCTGGGAGGTACAGACTGACGGACTGATCTCCAGCAACCTTTCATGGAGATGCACAAACCCGCCTCCGTCGAACTCACCAGGGTGGGAACGAACATACATGTCGCAGTCAACCCGAGAGCGGGCAGGAGTTTCCCGGTGAGGAGTGGGGATGAGTTTTCCATCACAAGCGGAGGAACAGGCACTTCATGAGCGCGTCCTTCAAAAGAATGAGTCACTGGCCTCCCAGGACGTCTTCAGGGTCTTCATGGCCCCCATCACCCGAGTGCTTTGCCGCAACCGGAGAAAAACCAAAGAGGAGGCGCACGACGCGGTCTGCGACGTCCTCATGGAGTATTTGGAGAATCCCGAACGGTACCTGGCCCACAAGAGCAAGCTGTCCTCGTATTTGACCCGGAACGCCGAAATGCAGGTCCGGGACATGTACCGCTCCCAGGAGGCCCGCCAGCGCCGAGAAAGGGAATTCGGGGAGGCAATCGAACTTCGCGCGACGGCTCCGAATAGAAGCCTGGAGATCATCGTGGAGGCACGACACCTCGTGGGACAACTCGAACAGGCCATTCAGGAGCAGGACCGGGCCGCCCTCGGGCTCATCCTCCAAGGTGAGCGCTCCACCGACGCCCTGGCCAAGGCCATGAACCTGCCGCAGCTGTCGGAGAAAGAGCTCCGCCGCGAGGTGAAACGGAACCGGGACCGCCTCATGAAGACCCTGGGACGGATCGGGAAGGAGGAGTGAGATGTCGAACCCTGATTGGCTCGAACGGGCCGCCCTGCGTGCCCAGCGCGCGTCCTGGACGCTTGCCTATACACTCGAGAGGTATCGCCAACTGGAGGATCGGACCGAGGCTGAACTCGCGCGGGATCTGGGCTGCACGCGGGAAGTGCTCTACTGGCTGTGTCTGTGCCGCAAACCCGAGGGCCCGGACTTCGATACCCAGGTCACCGCCATCACCGAACGTCATGAAGTGGATCTCCGGGCGCTCGTCGACGTGATTCGACACGTCGAAATCGTGGATGCCCTGTCCGAGCGGGTCGCGGACTCCAACGGAGAGGAACGTCCCATCCAGATGGCCGCGAGAGACCGCGTCCCGGGCGAGAAGACGAGTCCATGACGCCGCTCTGGCTCGAGGAGGCCGTGGAGGAGTGTGGCTTCACGGCCCCCTCGCGCTTCCCACGAAACCTGTCGACGGAGATTCCCTCGCGGCTCTCCGTCAAGGTGGTGGCCCTGCCCCACCTGACGCCGCAAGCCGTGCGGGACTGGCTCTTGCGCCGGGGTATCCGTCAGCCCGTCGAGGGTGACGCCAGTGATTTCCATGGCTGCATGGTGGCGAAAGCCGGACACGGATTCCTGTTCGTGGACAGGTCCGAGGAGAACGCCGAGCAACGCTTCACCGTCGCGCACGAGCTGTCGCACTTCATCCTGGACCAATGGCTTCCACGTCAGCGGGCCCTGCGGGTGTTTGGCGAGCAGATACTGCCGGTGCTCGACGGTCTGCGTAAGCCCACGCCGGACGAGGCCATGACGGCCCTCTTCGAGAAGCTCTCGCTGGGGCCTCCGGTGGACCTCATGGCTCGCGATGCCTCCGGACACTACGCCCGTCGAGCGGTGATGGACTCCGAGTGGCGCGCGGACCTGCTGGGCCTGGAGCTGCTGGCTCCGGCGAAGCTCGTGGTGCCACTGGTGATGGACCTCCCCGCCGAGGAGGCCACGGGCCTGCTGTTCTTCCGGTACGGGCTCCCCCGGGAGAAGGCGGACACCTACGTCCAGGAGTTGCACCGCCGCATGCGCACTCCGCGATTTTCAATCGAGCAGTTCCTGGGAGTGGAGGGAGGGTAGACATGTCGAGCAGGATTCCGCCGGAAGAGATGGGTGAGTTGTTTGGGGATGACGACTATCGGGAGGCATTCGGGGAGGACATGGCCTCCACGCTGGACCTCGACCGATGGTCCACGGGGCTCGACCTGGACAAGGTCATGGAGCGCTTCCGGAGCGAGATTGCCGGCGCCCTGCACAAGGAAGGGCGGCTGCGCACCCTCGTCCGCAACGAGATTCTCCCCCGACTGTCTACCCGCAGCGGCATGCTTCCCGAGGCGGGAGTCTACAAAGTCACGCCAGAAGAGCTGACACTCATCCACGAGCGGCTGCTCTTCCAAGGCAAGGTTGACGCCGTGGCCGGCAGCCATGCGAGCCATGACAGCCTGCCCATCGGCATCTCCCAGATTGGGGTCGGCATCGTCGGCTACCAGGGGAACTCCGGCGCCTTTTCAAAGCGGTTGTTCCGCAAGGAGATGGCCGCGCGGAACGCGAATCCCGCCCAGGAGGCGATGGATTACATCAACATGCGCCAGAACCGCTTCCAGGGGCACAAAGACACCCTGTCCCGGATGGCGCGGCGGGGCATCCGGACCTATGCGGAGCGGGCCGCGCTCTTGAGCAAGTCCTCGGCGGAGTGGCGGATGGGCATCGGGAATCCCTGCGCGCACGAGCTGCTCTCCGGCTCTGGGTACATGACCCTGCTGGAGCGCTCGCTGTCCGTGCTCCAGCGGGTCATCCATGAACACAAGAAGTTCGTCTTCGTCTCCGGCTCACTCCAGGACCGGGGCTTCCTGACGATGGGCTTCGCGCTCGACGCGGGCGAGTACGCGCTCCTCGAGACGCTCCAGAGCGATGGCGAGCACATCGTCAGGGGCTGGGAGTACGGAGGACGCAGCAAGCGCATGGCCTGGGACTTCGTGCGCGACTCGAGTTCGTGCGTCGTGAAGGGGCTGTTCCGTATTTCAGACCACTCCCCTCCCCGCCTGTTCTACGCGCACCGTGAGCACGTGCACGAGGCCGCCTGGGTGGCCATGGCCGACAGCGTGCTGCGTCCCGAGCGGGGCTTCCCCCTGCTGCTCGACGTCGCGGAGATGTCCTGCCGCAGTGCCTTTGGCGACGACGGCTTCCTGGGGCTGGTCCATGACGCCTACGCCCAGGCGGGAGCCAACCTCCAGTTCTTCAGTGAGCGCGGGATGCGCCGGTAGGGGGAGACAACCATGTCCAATGATGGCAAGGGACCAAGGCCACCAGGTCCGGGGCTGTTCGAGAACATTCCGAGTCGTCCACCGCACGGACTGAACGGACACACGGCGCCACTCCCGTCGCTCGGAGGACCTCGGGGTGAGTCGCCACATCAGACTCCGCTGCCCTCGGGCGGTGAGGACAGAAGACTTGTGCCTCCAGGTCAACCGTCACGCGCGGCCCCCACGACGGTGCGCAGGCCCGCTTCGCCCCCGGAGACGCCACCGGCGTCCGCGCGGGAGGGGCGCGGCGACGTCGTCCGTTCGACGCCACCCGAGGCCCGTGCCGCGCTCGAGGAGCTGAGGAACGACACGACGGCGTCGCAGCTCGACCCCGAACTGGAGCTGGCCGCGGGCTTCACCCACTTCGACACCGCGTCCAGCGAGGACAACCTCGTGACCATCCTGCTGGCCCGCGACGACCTCCACCTGCTCGCCTCGCAGACGCTGGTACGGGTGAAGTCGCGCGAGGACAAGCGCACCTATCTGGGTGTCGTCGTCCGAGGCCCCTTCACGGAACCCAACGCCGTTCCCGCCAACTCGACGATGGCCATCGGCGTGGTGACGCACGGAAAGAAGCTCACCTACACGTTCGACTATCACGGCCGCGCGGAGGTGGAGCTGTTGGGTGAGGAAGTGGAGGGAGTCCTGAAGCCTCCCCGCTTCCGGCCACGTCCCCAGAGCCCCGTGTTCGTGCTGGATGACAAGGAGAGCGAGCGCGTTCTCGGTGTGGGCGGAGACCTGTGCCTGGGCGTCGTCGTGGGCTACGAGCGCATGGAGGCCCGCCTCAATGCGCGCGACAAGTCCGTGCTGCCGCGGCACACCGGCATCATCGGTACGACGGGTGGCGGCAAGTCCACCACCGTGGCCACGCTCATCCACCGCGCCCAGGCAGAGGGCATCGCCACCGTCGTCTTCGACGTGGAGGGCGAATACACGCATGTGGATGAGCCCACGGACCACGCCGCCATGCTGGAGGCCCTCAAGCGAAGGGGCCTGCGACCTCAGGGCGTCAGGGACCTGCACCTCCACCATCTGACGGGCCGATCCAGCCGCAACCCGCGCCACAAGAACCTGCACCGCTTCGCCCTGAACTTCTCCAGCCTGTCGCCCTATGCCCTGGCCGAAATCCTGGACATGTCGGACGCGCAGCAGGAGCGCTTCCTCAAGGCCTATGACGTCACCAAGCTGCTCCTGGAGGACTTCAAGATCTTCCCGCTGAGCGACCAGGAGAAACAACAGGCGCTGGACGTGGACGAGCTGTCGACCGGCTACCCCCGGATGACCATCCAGCACGTGCTGGACGTCGTGAGCGCCTACATCTACAGCCTCAGTGACGAGGGCCGCGCAGAGGCAAAGCCCCGTGCTCGTGCCTCGTCACGACGCAAGGAGCCGCTACTGGAGGCGCTCGAGGGACTGGACCCGGCGCCCGAAGAGGACTCGCCTCCGCCAAGCCACGCGCTCTCGCTCCACAGCGAGTTCAAGAGCAACCCGGGGATGGTCATGCGCCGGGTGATGGCCCAGAGCAGCAGGGCCGAAATCAGTTGGAAGGCCCTGGCCAGCAAGCTCCACCGCCTGCGACGGCTCAACATCTTCGACGTGGGCACCGCGCCGGGCGTGGCCTACAACTCGATGCTCGCGCCGGGACGCGTGTCGGTCATCGACCTGTCGGACACGGACTCGCCCCAGCTCAACAACCTGGTCATCGCGGACATCCTGCGAGGACTCCAGGAGGCGCAGGAGGCACGCTACGAGAAGGCGAACAATCAGGACCAGGCCGTCACCCCGGTGCTCATCATCATCGAGGAGGCGCACGAGTTCCTGTCGGCCAGCCGCATCAGCCAGATGCCCGTCCTCTTCGAGCAGGTCGCCCGCATCGCCAAGCGCGGACGCAAGCGTTGGCTCGGGCTCGTCTTCGTCACGCAGCTGCCTCAACACCTCCCCAATGAGGTGCTGGGCCTGCTCAACAACTTCATCATCCACAAGATGACCGACAGCTCCGTCATCTCCCGCATGCAACGCACGGTGGGAAGCATCGACGAGAGCCTCTGGAATCGGGTGACCCGGCTCGCCCCAGGGCAGGCGCTGGTCTCCTTCAGCAATTTCGCCCGTCCGCTGATGGTGGCAGTCGACCCCGCCCCCGTGAAGCGCCTGCTCGTCGACTGAGCAGCGCGAGGGAAACGCAGTCGACGAAGTTCAATCATCATCAACCAGGTCGCAGCCAGCGACCGTAACAGCCCTCGGACACCGGAGCCCCGAGAGGCAACAGAGATGATTCACCTTCGAAACATTCCACTGGCGGACGACCGTGAGGCCAGTTGGGGGCGCGCCTCCAGGCTCCTCGCGAGCCTGGGGCCCGCCGTAGCCGCGCCCCGCTCCGAGCGCGGCGGCCTCCAGTCCACGTCTCTGGCCGACAGTCCTTTCCCCATCGCCGCGACGCTGAAACCGTTCCGCTCGCTCGTCGTCACCGACGAAGCGTCGATGGCCACCGGCCCCCCGCAGATGATGGTCGACCAACTCGTGAGCCAAGCCGACAACACCGGCCTCACCTCCAATCGTTGACCATCACCTGCGCCCCGCCGCTCTCGTGCGGCTCCTGAGTGCCCGGGCTCGCCTTCGAGAACAACATCGTTCCCCAGGCCGAGGAGCCATCAGCACTTTCTTCTACCCGTTGCCTCACCACCTCCACCGCTGTCCTCCCCAGGAAACATCTGTGCCCCCATCCCGACTCTTGCGCTGCCTTCAAGCCTGTCTATTCCTGGCCCTCGGGGCCCATTGCGGCGAACCGCCCGCGCCCCCGACAGAGGCCTCCCCTC